>NZ_JBEVLO010000256.1:0-4243 GCF_040509115.1 Mycobacterium sp.
TCCGGCCCGGACTCCAACACCTTCGCCAGCACGGCGGGCACCAGGAAGGTGCGGTTGGCGCCCTTGAGGATGCCCCCGGCCAGCGACATCCCGTCGACGTCGCGCGTGACGATGCTGGGCATCCCGGAGTGCAGGCCGTACTGGATGTACGACGACCCCGCGACGTGGAACATCGGCATCGCGACGAGATTCTTGTCGCCCTCGGCCACCTCCCAGCCCTCGAAGCCGTTCACGGTGTGGGCGAGCATGTTGGCCTGAGTCAGCGCCACACCCTTCGGCCTGCCGGTGGTGCCCGACGAGTACATGATGATCGCGACGTCGCTGGGCTCGACGTCGGATGACCGGTCCACCGGCGTCGCCTCCGCCAGCATCGCCTCGTACTCGTCGCCGTCCTCTCCTTCGGGCGTGACCTCGATGAGGTGCTCCACCTTGGGCAGTCGGTCGCGGATCTTCTCCACCGCAGGCTTCAGCTCCTTGCCGACGACCAACAGCTTGGCGTCGCTGTCGTTGAGCACGTAGTCGAGTTCGTCGGCCGCCAGCCTGAAGTTGATGATCGCGTTCGCCGCCCCCAAAGATGCTGCGGCCACGGTCAACTCGACGCACGCCGGGTGGTTCTTGTCGAGAAACGCCACCACGTCACCGCGCCCGATGCCACGCTCGGCCAGCGCACCAGCCAGCCTGCGCACCCTGTCGTTCCACTGACCCCACGTCCAAGAGCGTTCGAGGTAGGTGATGGCTTCGTCATCGGGTTTGGTCTTCGCCCAGTGGGCGGGGCGGTCATCGAGGAAACGAGCGTCGGCAAGCACGTCGGACATGGGTCAGAGCGTGCCACGTACGCGGCGACCGTCAGTCGGATTTGGCATAAACACGACGCCCCGCCAGGTACGTCGCGTGCACCTCGAGGTCGGCGACGGTCTCCGGCGGCACCGACCGCGGATCGGCGGACAGCACCACCAGGTCGGCGTACTTGCCGACCTCCAGAGAACCGATGACGTCGTCGGAGAACAGCTGCCACGCGGCGTCGAGGGTCTGCGCCCGAATCGCCTGTTCCACGGTCAGCTGCTCCTCGGGCCCCAGCACGCGGCCGCTCGGGGCGACGCGGGTGGCGGCGACGCTGATGTTGCGCAGCGGTTCCTCCGGTGTCACGGGCGGATCGTTGTGTAGCGAGATCCGCATCCCGGTGGCGACCGCCGAGCCCGCGGGCATCCACCGCGACCCGTGCTCGGGACCGAAGAGGCCGTCGACGAGAACGTCGCCCCAGTAATGGATTTGGTCGACGAAGATGCTGCAGGTGACGCCGAGCGCGTGCGCGCGCTGCAGCTGCGTGTCGGAGATCGCGCCGACGTGTTCCAGCCGCAGCCGGTGATCGTCGCGCGGATTGGCTTGCAGCGCTTGTTCGTAGACGTCGAGGATGGTGTCGACGCCGGCGTCGCCCTGCACGTGGCACGCCATCTGCCAGCCGTGCGGGAAGTAGGCGGCGACGATCTCGGTCAGCTGCTCGCGGGTGTAGTTCGCGTGACCGCAGGAGCCGGGCGTCACCCCGATGGCGCGGGTGGCCTCGGTGTCGAGGTAGGGAAACGTCAGGTCGATGTTGCCGATCCATGGTGACCCGTCAACCCAGATCTTGATGCCCACCTGGCGGACCACGTCATCGCCGTTGGCGAGGCTGGCGGTGGTCGTCATCGCCGCCGTCGACATCTCGTAGGTGCGCAACCGCACCGAGAGGTGGTCGTGCAGTGCGTCGAGTACCGGACGGAATATCGGGTCGAAAGCCATCTCCGAACAGGTGGTGAGCCCGACCCGGTTCAGCCGCGCGCATTCGGCGAGCAGCATCGCCGGATACTCCTTCTGGTCGATGGCACCGCCGATCAGCGGGAACACCGCGCCGGTCTCCTCGGCCGTCCCGTCGAGCTCGCCGCCCGCGTCCCGCCCGTACTTGGCCCCCTTGGGATCTGGGGTGTCGCGGGTGAGACCCAAGAGCCGAGCCGTCGCGCCGTTGAAGTAGGCCTTGTGACCCGAGTTGTGGATGATGACCAGAGGGGTCTCGGGGGCTTCGGCGTCGAGCCAGGCCAGCGTCGGCTCCGGCAGGCCGACCTGCAGCAGGGGGTCCCAGCCGTTGAGATAGGCCCCGTCGGCGCCGCGCGCGGCAATCTCGTTCCGGATGGCGGCGAGGACCTCATCGGCGCTGCGCATCGTGACGGGGCGGATGTCGACGATGCGATCGGCCAACACGATCGCCTCCATGAGAGGGTGCCCGTGCGCCTCGATCAGCCCGGGCATCACGCAGGCCTGGCCGAGTTCGACGATCTCGGTGTCGGCGCCGACCCAACCCGCGACGTCTCCGCGCTCGCCGACCGCGACGATGCGTCCGTTGGCGACCGCGAGCGCCGCTGCCGTCGGCCGCGCGTCGTCGACGGTCAGAACGGTTCCGAAGAAGACCAGGTCAGCGGGCATCCGGCCATCCTCGCACCCCATGGCCGAAAAACTCCGGAAATCTTTGCCGACCCGTGTCGATTTTGCCGGGGTGCCATTCGACGTATTCGTGTGGGGCACCTTGGTCACAATGGGACAGCCCCTTCCACCCACCACGAAGGAGACGTCAAATGCGGTACATGCTGATCATGCGGTCCACCCCGGAAGCCGAGGCGGCGATGGCTGAGCAGGAGATCGACTTCAGCGAGATCATCGCGGCGATGGGTCGCTTCAACGAGGAACTCATCAAGGCGGGCGTGATGCTGGCCGGCGAAGGCCTGACCGGACCCGAAGAGGGTTTCGTCGTCGACTTCGACTCGGACCCGCCCGTGGTGACCGACGGCCCATACACCGAGGCCAAGGAACTGTTCAACGGGTTCTGGATTCTCGACGTCTCCTCGAAGGAAGAGGCCAAGCAGTGGGCCCGCAAGTGCCCGCTGGGTACGGGCGTGAGGCTGGAGGTGCGCCGCGTCTCCGAGATCGACGAGTTCCCTCAAGACAACGAATGGATCCAGAAGGAGATCCAGTGGAAGGCAGACGTGGCCGAGAAGCTGGCCGCCGAGGCGCGGAGGGCCGCGGGCCGCTAGGCGGCCGGGGCCTCGATGTCGGCGATGTCGGCGATGTCGGCGATGTCCTCGCCGACGGGGTCGCGCAGATGAGTCGGACGGGATGCGTCGAGGAAGGTCGTGCCGATCACCGAAGCATCTGTTTAGGTTTTTCCTAGTGAGATGCGGTGGGTCGGCAGACCAAATGACGAAGACCGAGTGACCGCAGGCAGCTCGACTTAGCTAGGCCCGAAAAAACCTAGTCAGGGCCTACGATGTCAGAGCGTACGATCTGATCATGGCCCGAAAGAACGTCGAGGATTGGAGCTGCTCCGTCGGACGGAGCGCGGCGATCCTCGGCGACTGGTGGACCCTTCTCATCCTCCGCGAAGCACTTCTCAGCACTACTCGATTCGCCGATTTCCAAGCCAATCTGGGCGTCGCACCCGACGTGCTCACCGACCGACTCACCACCTTGGTCGAATACGGCGTGATGACGCGCGACTCATACAAGGAGCCCGGCCAGCGCGCACGCCCCGCCTATCACCTGACCGCTGCGGGCCGCGAGCTTCACGTCATCGTCGGTGCATACCAACAGTGGGGCGACAGACACCTGCCCCGACCCGAGGGACCCACGATGACCCGCCGCGCCAAGCGTACGGACCGACCCGTGCACGTCGCGTTCATCGACGACCTGGGTTACGAGGTCCCCGCCGACGACGTCGAGACGATTCCCACCGGGAACTGATCGCCGGGGCGTCGGGCTGGCTACGCGATGCGGATCCGGATCGGCCCACGCCAGTCGACATCCGGGTCGAGTACGTGGTCACCCTGGGTGATGACGACATCGCCGGACCTGGCCAAGGCGCGCGCCTCATCGCGGGCTTCGTCCATCAGGTCACGCCAGTCATCACCGCCCACAGCGCGCGCCGCATCGGATGGACAGATGCTCTTCGAGGGCCCCCGCTCGCCGGCAAGCCCGAGAATGGCGGCCCGCAGGGCGCTGTCGCTCATCTGTCGAGTCAAGCCGAATCCCGCCACCCTCGCCACCAAATCTGTAACACGTTCTAGTCTGTGTCCATGACTTCTGCTGTCGCCCCTTCACCCGAGCGCTCATCAGGCGAGTTACTACGGCATCCCATCCACTCCGGTCACATGCTCGTGGGCGCGCTGAAGCGCCACCGCGACAAGCCGGTACTGCACCTCGGCGACACCACCCTGACCGG
>NZ_JBEVLO010000257.1:0-24362 GCF_040509115.1 Mycobacterium sp.
ACGATCCTCGGCTTCTACGCCAACTGCGGCATGGCCTGGGTCGTGGTGGTCGCCTCGGACATCGTGTTCAACAAGTACCTGTTGAAGCTCTCGCCGATGCAGCCGGAGTTCCGGCGCGGCATGCTGTACAACTTCAACCCGGTCGGCTTCGGTTCGATGCTGATCGCGGCAGGCGTGTCCGTGATCGCCTTCTTCGGTGGACTCGGTGCGGCCATCCGTCCGTACTCACCGCTGGTGGCCATCGGCCTCGCGCTGGTGCTTCCGCCGATCATCGCGGTCGCCACCAAGGGCAAGTACTACCTGCGCCGCACCGACGACGGCATCGACCTGCCGATGCTCGACGAGCACGGCAACCCGTCCGATGCGCACCTGCGGTGCCACGTCTGCCACCACGAGTACGAGCGGCCGGACATGATCAAGTCGGCGAGCGTCGATGGCTACATCTGCTCGCTGTGCCTGTCCACCGACAAGACCGGTGAAGAAGTGCTTCCCGCGCAAACGTAGAACTGAGCGTGAAGGGACGGGCATAGCCGATATCGTCTGCGGCTATGCCCGTCTTCTTGCGCAAATGGCTCGGCATCGGCGAGCTGCCCGACGACATGCGGGCCGAGGTCGAGGCCGAGGGCGTGCTTCACCTGGCCGAGTTCGTGCCGGTGACGTACCGCTTCTCGGGCACCGTCCCCGGCAAGACCGCCAAGGGGAATCTGAGCAGCTACGTCGGGGCCTTGGCGATCACCAATCAGCGGGTGCTGGCCACGCTGTCGTCGGTCCCGAAGAAGGCCGGCCGATCCGTCGACCACCGCTGGGACGCCAAGGACGGCACGATGGTGCAGGCCACCCTCGACGACTCGGGACTGACGCTCAGCGGGTCTGATCTCTCCGTCGTCGATCCGACGTTCTCCGGCTCGGTGTCACTGCACTACAAGACCGAACTGTCCGACGAGCTGCTGGCGCGGCTGCCTCGCCGGACGTTCAGCTTCGACGTCCCGCCCAAGTTCGTCTACTCCGTCTGCGGGGTACCGCAGCGCAAGTAGGCAGGTCCCGCGCGTGCCCTATTCGCCGACGTCGTCGACGTACACCCAGCGGCCGCCGCGGCGCTGGAAGCGGCTGCGCTCCTTCAGCGCACCCGGATGTCCCGCATTCTCGAACCTGGCGGTGAACTCCACTTCCCCGTGCTCGTCGTCCACGCCGCCCGCCACCGTGTCCGTCACGTCGAGGGACTGCCACACGATGCCAGGGTCGACGTTCACGGGGCTGGGCCGGGTGCGCGGGTGCCACGTCCGAAACAGGTAGTCCGGCTCACCGCACGCGTAGGCCGAGTACCGCGACCTCATCAGTTCCTCGGCCGTCGCGGCATGCCGCTCACCGTGATGCAGGGGTGCGCAGCAGACGTTGTAGCCGGAGCCGCTGCCGCAGGGGCACGGACGGCCGAAGGCATCGCTCACGGCAACCAGCCTGTCACGCCGGGCGGGTGCTCAGCCACTTCGTGAAGGCATGGGTAAAGGCATGGCTGGCACAGGCCAGAAGACTGCGGCGGAGCCGGGTCGACTTAGGTTGGCACGGACTGCTTTCCGGAGTGGTCCTTCTGCAACGCGGCGAGCTCGGAGCGCAGACCGCCCGCGTCGCCCCCCGCATCGACGCGCCGCATCGAGGGTGCGGCGCGTTTCCGTGACCAAATCCGCTGGCAAGGAGCCCGCCACGAGCCGTGATGCTACGGGACCACACGCCGCCCACCTGCGACTCAGCGATTCCTCGAACACGGAGAAACGAGCCCAAATCCGCCACGCGCGACTCCAACGCTTGCCGATTGAGCGAAGAACCTGTTCCGTATATCCCTGATGACGGACAACGTGCTCCTCGTGCACTGGCACGATCTCGGCAGATACCTCGGCGCCTACGGTCACCCCGACGTGTCAAGCCCCCGACTCGACCAGCTGGCCTCCGACGGCATCCTCTTCACCCGTGCGCATGCCACCGCCCCGCTGTGCTCACCGTCGCGAGGCTCCCTGTTCACGGGTCGCTACCCGCAGAGCAACGGGCTCGTCGGGCTCGCCCATCACGGCTGGGAGTACCGGGCGGGGGTGCGGACACTCCCCCAGCTGCTGTCCGAATCAGGTTGGCACACCGCCTTGTTCGGCATGCAACACGAGACGTCGTTCCCGAGCCGCCTCGGATTCGACGAGTACGACGTGTCCAACTCGTTCTGTGAGTACGTCGTCGACCGGGCCATCCACTGGCTGGAGCACCCGCCCGAGAAGCCATTCCTTCTGACCGCGGGCTTCTTCGAGACGCACCGCCCCTATCCACACGACCGCTACCAACCCGCCGACGCGAACGCCGTCGAGTTGCCCGACTACCTGCCCGACCTCCAGGACGTGCGCGAGGATCTGGCCGACTTCTACGGTTCGATATCGGTGGCCGACGCCGCCGTCGGTCGGCTGCTGGACACCCTCGCCGAGACGGGACTCGACGAGAGCACCTGGGTGGTCTTCGTCACCGATCATGGCCCTGCGCTGCCGCGAGCCAAGTCGACGCTGTACGACGCGGGTACCGGAATCGCGCTCATCGTGCGTCCTCCAACGCGGTTCGGCACGATCGGTCGGGTCTACGACGACCTGTTCAGCGGCGTCGACCTGCTTCCCACCTTGCTCGGGGTGCTCGGCGTGCCGATACCCGGTGACGTCGAAGGACTTTCACACGCACCGAACGTGCTCGACGGTCTCGCCGAAGAGGCACCGATCCGTGGCGAGGTCTACACGACGAAGACGTATCACGATTCCTTCGATCCGATCCGGGCGATCAGAACCAAGGACTTCAGCTACATCGAAAACTACGCTCAGCGTCCACTTCTCGATCTACCGCTCGACATCGAACAGAGCGCGCCAGGCAGAGCCGTCGCTCCGCTGAGCGCAGCGCCCCGGCCCAGTCGTGAGCTCTACGATCTGCGCACCGACCCCACCGAGCAGGACAACCTCCTGACCGGCGCGGTGAGCGACGACGCGGAGGCCACCGCCAGTGAGATGGCGCTGCTGCTCAACGATTGGCGGGAGAAGACCAGGGACGTCATTCCGTCCGAATTCGCGGGAACCCGCATTTCAGCCAGGTACACCGAAACGTACATGCACATCAATGGAATACAATTGCCGAGCCGATCGGCGATGGCATCCGAACGCGGGATCGGTGACGAGATTCGGTCGGCACAATGATTTTGCTCGTGACGATTCGAATGATGGCCTAGCCGGCGAATAGGCGACGCCATTTGCATCCGGTTAGGCTCACGCCATGTCCACCCCGACCGCGTATCTGGTGCTTGCCTCGCAGCGTAGCGGCAGCACGTTGCTCGTCGAGTCGCTCCGTGCGACGGGGGTGGCCGGTGAGCCGCAGGAGTTCTTCCAATACCTGCCGACCACGAGTCAGTCACCTCAGCCGCGGGAATGGTTCGCGGACACCGGCGACGAGTCGATCCTGCGACTACTGGATCCGCTCGACGAGGGTAAGCCCGACCTTGCGCCGCCGGAGATCTGGCGCGACTACATCCGCACGGTTGGTCGCACCCCGAACGGAGTGTGGGGCGGCAAGCTGATGTGGAACCAGACCCCGCTGCTGATGCAGCGTGCCGAAGGACTTCCCGACCGCTCTGGCACTGGGCTGCTCGCCGGGATCCGCGACGTCGTCGGCTCCGATCCGGTGTTGATCCACGTGTACCGGCCCGACGTGGTGTCCCAAGCGGTGTCGTTCTGGCGCGCCGTGCAGACCAGGGTGTGGCGGGGCCGTCCCGACCCCGTGCGGGATGCCCGTGCGGAGTACCACGCGGGCGCCATCGCCCACGTCGTCACGATGCTCAAGGCCCAGGAGGAGGCGTGGCGCGCCTGGTTCGCCGAGGAACGAGTCGACCCCATCGACGTGTCCTACCCGGTGCTGTGGCGAAACCTCACCGAGGTGGTCGGCACCGTCCTCGAGGCGCTCGGCCTCGATCCGAGGCTGGCTCCCGCACCGGTCCTGGAACGACAGGCCGATAGCCGCTCGGACGAGTGGGTAGACCGCTACAAAGCCGACGCCGAGAAGGAAGGGCTGCCGCTGTGACGACCGTGGCCAACGACACCCAGGTCGACGAGTTGCGCCTCCTCGAGGCCGAGTCGGTGCACATCATCCGCGAGGTGGTCGCCGAACTGCAGCGACCCGTGCTGCTGTTCTCCGCAGGCAAGGACTCGATCGTGTTGCTTCGGTTGGCGGAGAAGGCGTTTCGGCCATTCCCCCTGCCCTTTCCCGTGCTGCACGTCGACACCGGGCACAACTTCGACGAAGTGATCGAGTTCCGCGACCGCCGCCTCGGCGAGCACGGTCATCGGCTGATCGTCGGCTCGGTGCAGGAGTCGATCGACTCGGGCCGAGTCCCCGACCCGGGGCCCGGCGCCTCCCGCAACCGGCAGCAGACCCGCACGCTGCTCGACGCTCTGGAGGCGGGGGGATTCGACGCAGCCTTCGGCGGCGCCCGCCGCGACGAGGAACGAGCCAGGGCCAAGGAACGCATTCTGAGTTTCCGCGACGAGTTCGGCCAGTGGGACCCGCGGGCGCAACGCCCGGAACCCTGGTCGCTGTACAACGGGCGGATCAAGAAGGGCGAACAGGTGCGCGTCTTCCCGCTGTCCAATTGGACCGAGTTGGACATCTGGCGCTACATCGAACTGGAGAACCTGGAATTGCCGTCGATCTACTTCGCCCACGAGCGCGAGGTGCTGGCAAGGGATGGCATTCTGCTGGCCGTCTCGCAGTACGTGCAACCGACGGGTGACGAGACCTCGGCCGTGGAGTGGGTCCGCTACCGCACGGTCGGCGACCTGACCATCACCGGCGCGGTCCGCTCGCACGCCACCGACATCGCCGGCGTCATCACGGAGATCTCGGCGGCGACGGTATCCGAACGAGGCGAGACCCGAGCCGATGACCGTACGTCGGTCGCGGCGATGGAAGACCGCAAGCGGGAAGGCTACTTCTGATGGGGGCGAGCGAAGCGACGGGAATTGATCCAGGGGCGAGCGAAGCGACGGGAATTGATCCAGGGGCGAGCGAAGCGACGGGAGGGGCGAGCAAGACCCGCCAACTGCTGCGGATCGCCACCGCGGGATCGGTCGACGACGGCAAGAGCACGCTGATCGGCAGGCTCATGCACGACACCGACAGCCTGCCGCTGGACCATCTCGAGGCCGTCACCGACGAGGAGGGCATCGCCGACCTGGCCGCGCTGTCGGACGGGCTGAGGGCCGAACGCGAGCAGGGCATCACGATCGACGTGGCCTACCGGTTCTTCTCCACCGAGAACCGCAGCTACATCCTGGCCGACACCCCAGGTCACGAGCGGTACACCCGCAACATGTTCACCGGCGCCTCCAACGCACACGTCGCCATCCTGCTCGTCGATGCTCGCGCCGGGGTCTTGCGTCAGACCCGCCGCCATGCGCGCATCGCAAAGCTGTTGGGCATCAAGCACTTCGTGGCGACCGTGAACAAGATCGACCTCGTCGACTTCGACCAGGGTCGGTTCGACGAGGTCGCCGCGGAGCTGCAGCAGATGGCCGCTCGCCTCGGGGGCGCCGAGCTGTCCGTGATCCCCATCGCCGCCAAGCTGGGCGACAACGTCGTCCACCGTTCCGAGAACACCGACTGGTACACCGGCCCCACGCTGCTGGAATACCTGGAGAGCATCGAACTCTCGGCACCGCAGCCCGAGGCCGCCAAGCTGCGGCTGCCCATCCAGTGGGTCTCGCGACCCACCACCGAACAGCGTCGCCGCTACACGGGTCGACTCGCAGCGGGCACCGTCAGCGTCGGCGACTCGGTGGTGTCCCTGCCTGCGGGCACCCGCTCCACCGTCACCGCCGTCGACACCCTGGACGATTCACGCAGTACCGCCGTTGCACCACTGTCGGTTTCGCTCGAGCTTGCCGACGACATCGACGTCGGCCGCGGCGACGTGTTCGTCAGCGGCTCCGACGATGCGTCGCTGCCGGTGCTCGCCCGCGAGCTCGACGCGACGGTCTGCTGGTTCGCCGAGACACCACTGCGGGCGGGCGACCGGATCGCCCTCAAGCAGACGTCCAAGACGGTGCGCGCCACGGTTCAGGCCCTCCACACCCGACTGGATCCGGAGACGCTCGACGAACTCGACAATCCGGTTGAATTGTCGCTCAACGACATCGGTGAGGTGACGCTGCGCACCAGCTCGGTGGTGATCGCCGATTCCTATAGCGACAACCGGGACAGCGGCGCCTTCATCCTGATCGACGAGACGTCCAACGAGACCATCGGCGCCGGCACCATCATCGAGCCGCGCGAGGTGAAACCGGGCGCGCAGACCCGCAACGACATCCGCTGGCACCCTTCGTCACTGGATCGCGAGCACCGCTGGTCTGCCACCAGCCAACGGGGTGCGACCATCTGGTTCACCGGCCTGCCCGCGTCGGGCAAGTCGACGTTGGCCGTTGCGGTGGAACGGGCACTCGTCGAATCGGGTGACGTGGCCTATCTCCTCGATGGTGACAACATTCGGCACGGCCTTTCCGACGACCTCGGCTTCTCCGCCGGTGATCGGGCCGAGAACATCAGGCGCGTCGGGCATCTCACGCGCCTGTTCGCCGACGCCGGTGTGGTGGCACTGGCCTCGCTGGTGTCGCCGTTGAAGTCCGACCGGGACATCGCCCGTGCACTCAACGACGCAGCCAAGCTGCCGTTCATCGAGGTGTACATCTGCACGTCCGTCGAGGAGTGCGAGAAGCGCGACCCCAAGGGCCTCTACGCGAAGGCCAGGTCCGGCGAGCTCAAGGGCCTCACCGGTGTCGACGCCCCGTATGAGGCTCCGGAGAATCCGGACCTGGCGCTGGACACCACGGGGGCCGACATCGACGAACTGGTGGAACGGGTGCTCGAGGTGCTCCGAGCCAAGCGCGACGGCGGGTAGTCGTCGCCAGAACCGCCCACGTCTATTCCCACTTCGCACTCGGCGAAATACCATTCCCCGCTGCCAGGTCCGTTGGTTAGGGTCGATGTCGTGACCCTCAAACTTGGCTACCAGATTCCGAACTTCTCCTACGGCACCGGTGTCGAGAACCTCTTTCCGACCGTCGTGGCCCAGGCCCGCGAAGCCGACGACGCCGGTTACGATGCCGTCTTCCTGATGGATCACTTCTACCAACTACCCGGCCTCGGCACGCCCGATCAACCGATGCTGGAGGCCTATACGGCGCTGGGCGCCCTTGCCTCCGTCACCCAGAACGTGCAACTCGGCACGTTGGTCACCGGCAATACGTATCGCAATCCCACGCTGCTTGCGAAGGCGATCACCACGCTCGACGTGATCAGTCAGGGCCGCGCGATCCTGGGCATCGGCACCGGCTGGTACGAGCTCGAGCACGATCAGCTCGGGTACGAGTTCGGCACCTTCACCGACCGATTCAACAAGCTCAACGAGGCCCTCGAGATCATCCTGCCGATGATCAAGGGCGAGCGACCGACCTTCTCCGGCAAGTACTACCGCACCCAGGAGGCGATGGCCGAACCCCGCTTCCGCGACCACATTCCGTTGATGATCGGCGGCAGCGGCGAGAAAAAGACCATTCCGTTGGCGGTCAAGCACTTCGACCATCTCAACGTCATCGCCGGCTTCGACGAGATCCCGGCCAAGGTCAAGGCGGTCAGGGAGCGCTGCGAGGACATCGGACGGGATCCGGCCACGCTGGAGACCAGCATGCTCGTCACGGTGGTCGTCGACGAGAAGGCGACCCTTGACCAGGTCCCCGAGGCACGGCGTCAGCGCGCCGTGATCGGCACCCCCGAGGCCGTCGCCGACCAGATCAAGACCAAGGTGTTCGATGCTGGCATCGACGGCATCATCTTCAACATGCCGAGCTACACGCCCGGTGCCGTCGCAGCGGTGGCGGAGGCCCTAAAACCAGTGCTGCCGTAGGGACTGCCTGACCCGTCGGCTGCTAGCCCACCTGCGCGACCACGAAGATCCTGCGGAACGGAAAGAACGTGCGTCCGTCCGATCTGGCCGGATACCTGTCGTCGAGCATGGGAATGAGCTCACGTCGGAACTGCTGCCAATCCTCTTCACTGAGCGCGGATTTCACCGGGGTGAGGGCAGTGCCGGTGATCCAGTCCAGCACCGGATGCTCGCCGGTGAGTTCGTGGACGTAAGTGGTCTCCCAGGTGTCGACGGCGCAGCCCGCGTCGGTGAGCAACGCCGCGTACTCGGCGGCGGAGTCCGTCACCTTGCCGCCCCGGAAGGGGATGTCGCGCAGCGCGTCGAGCCACTTCGGGCTGCCTGCCAGCTCCCACACCGCCGCATGCGACGGAGCGTCGAAGTTCCCGGGAACCTGCACGGCGATCCAGGCCCCGACCGGCAGCTCACCGGCCCAGCGCACCATCAGCTCGCGGTGCGAGGGCACCCACTGCAGGGCAGCGTTGCTCAGCACGACGTCGGTGTCCGGTTGCGGCGTCCATGCCTCGAGCTCGCCGACGCTGGCCTCCAGACCGCGTTCACGGGCGGCGGCCACCATCTCCGGCGAGCTGTCGACGGCTTCGATGACGGCGTCGGGCCAGCGATCGGCCAGGGTGACCGTGAGGTTCCCGGGCCCGCAGCCGAGGTCGACGACGCGGCGCGGTGACTCCGCACCGACCCGGGACAGGAGGTCATAGAAGGGCCTGCCGCGATGATCCGCGAAGGCCAGGTAGACATCGGGGTTCCACACCACCTTGGTGGTACTCCTCTCGTGCGGTAATGCCATCCTGTCTGATGATGGACGAGTCAACTGCCGTACGGGCAATCTGGGAATCGCTGGGGTTGCCCGGCATCGTCGACGTCCACACCCACTTCATGCCGAAAAGCGTGATGGACAAGGTGTGGCAGTACTTCGATGCCGCCGGACCCCTCGTGGGGCGCGTCTGGCCGATCGCCTACCGCAGCGATGAGGAGGCCCGGCTCGACACGCTGCGCTCCTTCGGGGTACGCGCCTTCACGTCGCTGGTCTATGCCCACAAGCCCGACATGGCATCGTGGCTGAACCAGTGGTCGGCGCAATTCGCGGCGGCGACTCCGGACTGCCTTGCCACCGCCACGTTCTTCCCGGAACGCGGTGCCGAGGCGTACGTCGCCGCGGCCATCGACGGTGGTGCCCGCGTGTTCAAGGCGCACGTCCAGGTGGGTGGTTACGACCCGACGGATCCCCTGCTCGACGGGGTGTGGGGGGTGCTGGAGGACGCCGGGACACCCGTCGTCATCCACTGCGGGTCAGGTCCGCAACCGGGTCCGCACACGGGACCCGGGCCGATTGGAGCCGTGCTGGCCCGCTACCCGCGCTTGCGTCTCGTCATCGCCCATCTGGGGATGCCCGAGTATGGCGACTTCCTCGATCTCTGCGACCGCCATTCCGAGGTCAGGTTGGATACGACGATGGTATTCACCCCGTTCGTCGAGGAGCTCATGCCGTTCCCGAGAAGCGACCTGGGTAGGCTGCGCGCGGTCGGTGACCGCATCCTGTTCGGCAGCGACTTCCCCAACATCCCGTACGGCTACGTCGAAGCCCTCCAGGTGCTGACCGCGCTGGACGGCGTCGACGAGGAGTGGCTGCGCGGCGTGTTCCACGACAACGCCGCCCGACTGTTCGAGCTGCCGATCGCCTGACCCGACCTCGACGGCCGGGATAGCATCGCGCGTGGCCGATTCGCAGGCGGGGACCGCCGCCGAACCCGTGGATCCACCCCTTCCGATCCCCGACGTGGCAGGCGCCGACGCGACCGCCCGCGGCCTACCGAGACGGGTCGATCTCACACTGCAGCAGAAGCTCGTCGTCGACTCCTCGGCCGTCGCCGATCTGGGTTTGCGCACGGCGATCGCCTCACTCGTCGGAGCGGCCATGCTACCTCGGGTCGCAGGTGCGGCGTTGCGCCGCAACCACTTCCGCGCCGAACGCGAAGCCCTGCGGTTCTACGCCGAGCTCGCCGCGGCCAAGGACCCGGAAACGTCCTTTCCCGCCCCGAGGGAACCACCCCGCGTCGCATCGCGCCCAGCCAACCCGGTCGCGGAATGGACCGCACACGGTCGGGTCACGAACATCCGGTTCACTAGCAGCTTCGAGGCGGTCAACCCGGCCATGCGGGAACGCCGCCGCGGGTACGCCCGCAACAACGTCGTGCACGCCCAGCACTGGCAGCACGACGACGGACCGCATCCCACGCTGTGTCTGATCCACGGCTTCATGGGTTCGGCGTATTTGTTCAACGGCTTGTTCTTCTCGTTGCCGTGGTTCTACCGCTCGGGTTACGACGTTCTGTTGTACACGTTGCCCTTTCACGGTCAGCGGGCCGAAAGACGGTCGCCCTACAGCGGTTACGGGTACTTCGCGGACGGCCTGTCCGGTTTCGCCGAGTCGATGGCGCAGGCGGTGCACGACTTCCGCTCGGTGGTCGACTATCTCGAGTACACGGGCGTCGACCGGATCGCGCTGACCGGGATGTCGCTCGGCGGCTATACCTCGGCGCTGATCGCAAGTGTCGACGACCGCATCCAGGCCGTCATTCCCAACGTCCCCGTGGTGACCCCCGAGTCGGCGTTCGACGACTGGTTTCCGGCCAACCTTCTCGTCAAGCTGGGCAACCGCGTGACGGGCACCGACCGCGAGCTGTCGGCGGCCGCGTCGATGTACCACTCCCCGCTGAACTACCCGCCGCTCGTCGCCAAGGATCGTCGACTCATCATCGCGGGTCTCGGCGACCGCCTGGCGCCACCCGAGCAGGCCGAGTTGCTCTGGAAGCACTGGGATCGGTGCGCGTTCCACTGGTTTCCCGGCAACCACGTGCTGCACGTCAGCCAGCCCGACTACCTCCGCCGGATGACCCGCTTCCTGCGGCCGTTCATGCTGTCCTGATCCGCGTCTATCCGGTGTTGTCCCGGTTCCCTGGGATGGCCGTCGGCGCGCCCGGTGCCGTGACGGGCGGTGTGAAGAGGTTTCCTCCGGTGGGGTTGATGCTCTTCTCCGTCGGCGCGGGCTCGGGCGCCGAAGTGGCAGGAGCCTCCGTCGTGGTTGTCGCGGTGGTCGTCGTCGGGGTCTCACTGGTCGACGGCGACTCCGAACCGCCACCACCGCAGGCGGCGAGCGACACTGCCAGTCCCGCGGACGCGACTGCTGCTGCGGCCATTCGCAGGATTCGAACGGTGGCTCGGGTGTGTGTCATCTGTCTCCCATCGGTACGGCGCCGGATCTCCGGTCCGAGTAAACCAACCGGCGCGCGATTTGACGCACGATCGCTGAAATCGTGGGTAACGCCACGTTTCGCGCCGGTCCACCCGAGGGGCTCGCAGGGGTCGGTCTGGCTGGGTGACGCCGACTAGTGGAGCTTGGTGGCACACACCAGGCTGTTCGCCGCCGCCATCGGACCGGCTTCCGGATCGTCCGCGGGGATGGGCCTGCCGACGGAGTCCAGATAGTCCGTCAGCCGGGTTGGCGTCGCCTTCCAGCCCCGCGCACCGAACCACTCGTCGGCCGGAGCGATCTGCTCGTTGTAGACCAGGGTGAAGAACGTTCCGTCGTTGCCTGCGTCGCGCTCCTCTTGCCGCCGGGCCTCGAAGACGGCCTGCGGCATGGGTCTGCCCTCCTCGACCGCGATCCAGCTGCCCGGGCTGGACAGAGCGTCGATGCCCGCGAACAGCTGCTCCTGTGCGTCGGCGGGCAGGTAGATGAGCAGGCCCTCGACGATCCACGCGGTCGGCGCCGCAGGGTCGAACCCGGCGTCGCCCAGCGCATGGGGCCAGTCGTCGCGCAGATCGACGGCCACCTCGCGGCGATCGGCCGTCGGCGCATCCCCCAGCTCGGCCAGCGCGGCTCGCTTGAATTCCAGCACCTTCGGCTGGTCGAGCTCGAAGACGACCGTGCCGTCCGGCCACGGCAAGCGGTAGGCCCGTGAGTCCAGACCCGCTGCGGCGATGACGATCTGACGGACACCCGCGGCGACGGCCTTGGCGAAGTACGTGTCGAAGTACTTGGTGCGCGCGCCCTGAAAGGACACGAAGTGCCCGCCGAAACTGGTCTCGAGCAGTTGCGCGCCGTGACTGCCGGAGGCCGTGCCGTCGAGCACGTCGGCCCACTCGCCGCCCACGGCCCGGCAGAACACCTCGGCGTAGGGATCCAGCGCGAGCGGCTCAGCCTTCTGCGCCTCCAATGCCCTTGCGGCGGCGACGAACAATGCCGTCGACCCGACACTCGTGGTGATGTCCCAGGTATCGCCATCGGTTCTCACGCGCCCGACCATACGCTCGAATCCTGGCAGCCAAAGACGCTCACGTCGCTCGTTACACCAGCGGCCTGCCGGTCCTGATCCGCCAGTCGAGATCCTTGAGCAGCACGTTGAACGGGAATTGCCGAACGACGCGGGGCGACAGGTGGGTCCCCGTTCGCAGCACGGTCATCAGGCGGTCGAACCGACGCTGGCGCCTGGCGTCCCACGGCAACCGCATCTCGTCGCGGAAACGTTGCGGCAGAAAGCCGGTGGTGATCAACAGGGCGAAGTCCTCGTGCCAACGTTGCAGCGGGCCCGGCAGTCGCACACCGCGGATCCGGCTCGCCGCGATGGGAAGCAAATACTCGCGGACGGTGTCGTCGATGTGCACCTCGTCGAGCGAGCGCTGCCAGTACACGTCGAACGCCGCCCGGTCGGCGGGCCACATCTCCGGCGGCACCTGCAGGGTGGTGCCCAGCGAGATGCCCTCGGCGTAGTGCCGGTCGGCGGTCTCGTCGTCCATCTCGCCGACGAACGTGCGATAGGAGTCGACGGCGCCCTTGTACAGGCACGCGGCGACCCAGAGCTGCAAGTTCTTGTCGAATGCGTGGTACTTCACCGGGCTCTCATCCGTGGAGTACACCTGCGCGTGGGCCCGGTTCACCGCCCGCCGGAACGCAGCCTTCTGGGCGTCACTGCCACTGCCCGCGACGGCCAGATAGGTAAAGGTGGTGCGGGCGCGTTTGATCGGATGCCGGTCGACGCGACCGCTCTCGACCCGGCTCTCCAGCACGCCGTAACCGACGCCCGGCCTGGCCAGTTGCATGATCACGTTTGCCGGACCTAGCAGCAGGCCCACGCCGAGCAGACCCTCGTCGATCGTGGGTCCCGCGCGGCGTTTGAGTGGCCGCCGCGGGCCGGCCGTGGCGGCAGGCGCACTGATCGGCCGCTCGACGAGACTGTCGCTGACCTCCATGGCCTCTTCCCCTCCCGGCCCGCAAATGTGCGAACGCGTGTTTCCAGATATTGCCCCGTGTACCTGACGGGTGTCAAGATCGTGGGCATGGCACAGCAGCGGCCCTACGGTGGCGTCGACGCGCGGGATCGCATCTCGGAGCGTCGACGCCGGTTGCTCGACGCCGGCCTCGATTTGCTGGGCGGCGCCGACGACCCGCCCGAGCTCACCGTGCGCGCCATCTGCGCCGCCGCCGGCACCTCGGCGCGGTACTTCTACGAGAGTTTCACCGACAAGGACCAACTGGTCGCCGCCGTGTTCGACCGGGTCATCGCCGACATCGCCGCAACCACTCAGGCCGCCGTCGCAGCAGCACCGCGTGCGGAGCAGAACCGCGCGGGAATCGCCAACCTGGTTCGCACCATCGCCGGCGACGCCAGAGTCGGAAGGCTGCTGTTCAACCCGCAACTCTCCCATCCGGTGCTCGCACGGAGGCGGGCCGAGCTCGGCGGCTTCTTCGCCCTGCTGGGCGGCCAGCACGTGAGCACCGCCTATCAGCTGCCCGAAGACGAGGGGGTCAAGGCCGTCGCCCACTTCGTCGTCGGTGGGGTCGGCCAGACCATCAGCGCGTGGGTGTCCGGCGCCATCCTCCTGGACCAGGGCCAGCTGATCGATCGACTGGCCCGGCTGGTCGACGAGATGGCGGTTCGCGAACTACGGCAGCGCTAATACGTCACCCGGTGACCAGCGCCCCCGGCCGTCGTCGGTGGCACCGTCACCGTGCCGCTCTCGGTGAATTCCCTTTGCCAGCAGGAGAACTCGACCGGGTCCCGGACGTCAAATGAGCGGACGTACACCCCGGGACGGCCATTTGCCGTCACGAAGGTCCGGGGTCTGGTCAAGATCAACAACTGAATCTAACATCAGAATCAGGTCGTATCAATGATGCGATTGGACCGTCGAGTGTGCAGCCTGCCCGTCGAGAACCCGGTCGATCCTCGACGAGACGGTACCCAGTCGACGCCGAGGAGAGGGGGTCGCCAGTGATGGTCGCCCCGACCGAACGGTTACCCACCCTTCGGGGTAGGCAGACTCAGGCCGCCCTCGACGCCGCAGCGCGAACAGTGGTCGCGCGCAAGGGGATTCTGGCCACCACTGTCGCCGACATCGCGGCGGAGGCAGGCAAGTCGACGGCGTCGTTCTACAACTACTACGACTCGAAGGAGGCCATGGTCCGGCAGTGGGCCGTCCACTTCCGCGACGAGGCCCGCGAACGCACCACGTCGGCCACCGCGCCCGACCTCGACAGCCGCGAGCGGGTCCACCGGGCGGTCGCCGCACACTGGCACTCCTACCGACACCGACTTGCCGAGATGATCGGTGTATCGCAGCTAGCGATGATCAACGACGACTTCGCCAAGTACTGGTCCGACATCTGCGAGCCACCGACTGCGATGATCACATCGATGGTGAAAGAGGCTCAACGCGAAGGATTTTCGATTAGCGACGATCCGCACCTCGTCGCCGTGGCGATGGTGTCGATGCTCAACCAATTCTGCTACGTGCAACTGAGCGGCGCTGGGGGCGCCGCCGCTTCGGTAGACGACGACGCCTGCATCACCACGCTGACCAACGTCTGCTACCGAACGATCTACGACAAGGGGGCGGCACGGGGATGACGAAGAACTTGGGGGGATTGGGGACGCCGGGGGTGACGCGGGAGTTCATCGGAGTGGACTCCCCCACCGCTCGCCGAGCAGGGTCCGGCGGCCATCCGTGCCAGGGCATCTACTACCGCGGCGTCGGCCGCAAACCAAAGGTGGCGATGATCGCCACGCACTATCAGGTCGATTTCTCCGAGCACTATCTCGCCGATTACATGGCCACCCGCGGGATCGGCTTCCTCGGCTGGAACACCCGTTTCCGTGGCTACGAGAGCAGCTTTCTGCTCGATCACGCGCTGGTGGACATTGCCGTCGGTGTGCAATGGCTACGGGACACCCAACACATCGAAAAGGTGATCTTGCTTGGCAGTTCGGGTGGCGGTTCACTGATGGCCGCTTACCAGGCTCAGGCCGTCGACCCCCACGTCGTGCCCGTGGACGGGATGCGGCCCGCCACCGGACTCGGTGACCTGCCCCCTGCCGATGGTTACGTGGCGAGCGCGGCGCACCCGGGACGGCCCGACGTCCTCACGGCGTGGATGGACGCGTCCGTGGTGAACGAGAATGACCCGCTGGCAACCGATTCCGCGCTGGATCTGTTCGCCGACCGAAACGGTCCGCCGTTCTCCCCGAAGTTCGTCGAGCGGTACCGGGCCGCGCAGGTCGCCCGCAACCATGCCATCACCGCGTGGGCCGTGAAGGAGCTGAAACGCGTTCGTGCGGCTGGCTTCTCGGATCGTCCCTTCACGGTGCTGCGCACCTGGGCCGATCCCCGCATGGTCGATCCCACCCTCGAACCGACGAGGCGCCCACCCAACACCTGCTATGCCGGGATACCTGCCAGAGCCAATCGGTCTGCCCACGGCATCGCCGCCGCCTGCACGCTGCGCAGCTGGCTGGGGATGTGGAGCCTTCGTACCGCGCAGACCAGGGCGGAGCCCCACCTCGCACGCATCGAGTGTCCGGCCCTGATCATCAACGCCGAGCAGGACACCGGCGTGTACCCGTCCGATGCCCGCCGCATCCACGACGCCCTGGCGAGCACGGACAAGTCACTGTGTTCGATCGACTCCGACCACTACTTCACGACACCGGGAGCGCGCAGCGAGCAGGCCGACGCCATCGCCCGCTGGATCGCCAAGCGCTTCCGCTAGCGGCCCAGCTAGCGTGGAGCGGTGACGCTTCGAGTGCTGGCCCATTTCACTCCCGGTGACAAGGTGGTCGATCTTCTCGCTCCTCAAGCGGATTGGCTCGACGTCCGCTACGCCGCGCCGGACGACGACGACACGTTCTACCGGGAGCTCCCTCACGCCGAGGCCATTTGGCACGTCCTGCGGCCCTTGACCGCAGAGGACCTCGAGCGCGCGACGCGCTGCAAGCTGGTCCACAAGCTCGGGGCCGGCGTCAACACCATCGACGTCGAGGCTGCCACGCGGCTGAACATCGGCGTGGCGAACATGCCAGGCGCCAACGCGCCGTCGGTGGCCGAG
The DNA here is from genome assembly GCF_040509115.1 of Mycobacterium sp. Taxonomy (GTDB): domain Bacteria; phylum Actinomycetota; class Actinomycetes; order Mycobacteriales; family Mycobacteriaceae; genus Mycobacterium. The sequence continues at coordinate 16,380 of NZ_JBEVLO010000257.1, forward strand.
GGCACGGTTCTGCTGATGCTCGCCGCGCTACGCAGGCTGCCCGCGCTAAATCTGGCCACCCGCGAGGGCAGGGGATGGCCCTTGGACGCGACCCTCGGCGAGACGGTGCGCGACATCGGCGGTTGCACCGTCGGCCTGGTGGGATACGGCAACATCGCCAAGCGGGTCGAGGCGATCGTCACCGTCATGGGCGCCACCACGTTGCACACCAGCACACGAGACGACGGCACTCCCGGCTGGCGGCCGCTTCCCGAACTGCTGGCCGACAGTGACATCGTCTCGCTGCACCTGCCGCTGACCCCTCAGACGTCGGCCCTGCTCGACGCTGACCGGCTGGCGCTGATGAAACGCGAGGCGGTGGTGGTCAATACCTCGCGCGGTCCGATCATCGACGAGCGGGCGCTGGTCGATGCGCTGCGCGGCGGCCGGCTCGCCGCCGCAGGACTCGACGTGTTCGCGGTCGAACCGGTGGAGCCGGACAATCCACTCCTCGCTCTGGACAACGTCGTGGTGACACCCCACGTCACCTGGTACACCGTCGACACGATGCGGCGCTATCTCGCCGAGGCGGTGGACAACTGCACCCGTCTGCGCGACGGCAGGGACCTGGTGAACCTGGTAAACGAGGTTGACCCCATCGGGCGATGACGGCCCGGGTACCCTCGTTCCCAACCCACCGGTTGATACCCCACCGGTTGAGACAAGGTCGCCCCCAAAGGAGCAGGCATGCCCATCGCAATCCTTTCCGAACACAACGACCTCGCTGATTCCGTTCGGGAGCTGATCAAGCGCGTCGCGCCCTCCGAGGTGCTGCACGACGCCATGGAGACGCCGATACCCAACCCGCCGCCGTTCTGGAAGGCCGCCGCCGAACAGGGCCTGCAGGGCCTCCACCTGTCCGAAGACGTCGGTGGCCAGGGCTTCGGCATCCTGGAGCTGGCGATCGCGCTCGCCGAGTTCGGCTACGGCGCGGTGCCCGGTCCATTCGTGCCCTCCGCGATCGCCAGCGCGCTGATCGCTGCGAACGACCCCGCGGACAAGCTCCTCGAAGGACTGGCCTCCGGTGCGACCATCGCCGCCTACGCCATCGACTCCGGGTTGACGGCAACGCGGCAGGGCGGTGGGTTCGTCATCCGCGGCGAGGTCCGTGCTGTGCCCGCCGCCGCGCAGGCCTCACTGCTTGTGCTGCCGGTCTCGATCGACAGCGGTGAGGAATGGCTGGTCCTCGACGCCGACCAGGTCGAGATCGAACCCGTCAAGAGCGTCGACCCGCTGCGCCCGCTGGCGCACGTGCGGGCCAACGCCGTCGAGGTCGCCGACGACCGCGTCCTGTCCAACCTCAGCCGGACCCAAGCCCGCGCCCTCATGTCGACGCTCCTGTCCGCCGAGTGCGTCGGCGTCGCCCGCTGGGCCACCGACAGCGCCGCCGAATACGCCAAGATTCGTGAGCAGTTCGGCCGTCCGATCGGGCAATTCCAGGCCATCAAGCACAAGTGCGCCAACATGATCGCCGAGACCGAGCGCGCCACCGCCGCCGTGTGGGACGCCGCCCGCGCCATCGACGAGTTCGCAGGCGGCAACCGTGAGGCGTCGTACGAATTCGCCGCCGCCGTCGCGGGCACGCTGGCCCCCGTCGCCGCGCAGCACTGCGCCCAGGACTGCATCCAGGTGCACGGCGGCATCGGCTTCACCTGGGAACACGACGCGGGCGTCTACTACCGCCGCGCGATCGTGCTCGCCGCCTGCTTCGGCCGCGCCGCCGACTACCCGGAACAGGTCATCAAGGTCGCGACCACCACCGGCATGCGATCGATCGACATCGACCTCGATCCCGATACCGAGAAGCTCCGCGAGGAAATCCGCGCGGAAGTCGCTGCGCTGAAGTCGATTCCGCGCGAGGAGCGCAACACCGCCATCGCCGAGGGCGGCTGGGTGCAGCCGCACCTGCCCAAGCCGTGGGGCCGCGCGGCGGCGCCCATCGAACAGATCATCATCGCCCAGGAGTTCTCGACCGGACAGGTGAAGCGGCCCGCGATGGGCATTGCGGCGTGGATCATCCCCTCGATCGTCGCCTACGGCACCGACGAGCAGCAGCAGCGCTTCCTGCCGCCAACGTTCCGCGGCGAGATGATCTGGTGCCAGCTGTTCTCCGAGCCGGGGGCAGGCTCCGACCTCGCCAGCCTGACGACCAAGGCCACCAAGGTCGACGGTGGGTGGCGCATCACCGGTCAGAAGATCTGGACCACCGGCGCGCAGTACTCCGCGTGGGGCGCACTGTTGGCCCGCACCAACCCGTCGGCGCCCAAGCATGGGGGCATCACCTACTTCCTGCTCGACATGGCCGCCGAAGGCGTGGAAGTGAAGCCGCTGCGCGAGCTGACCGGCAACGCGATGTTCAACACCGTCTACATCGACGACGTCTTCGTACCCGACGAGATGGTGCTCGGCGAGGTCGACCGCGGCTGGGAGGTCAGCCGCAACACGCTGACCAACGAGCGGGTGTCGATCGGCAGCAGCGAGCCGCCGTTCCTCGCCAGCCTCGAGCAGTTCGTCCAGTTCCTGAAGGATGGCCAGTTCGACCAGATCGAGAAGAACGAGGCGGGCCGTCTGATTGCCGAGGGCCACGCCGCCAAGTTGCTCAACATGCGCTCCACGCTGCTGACGCTGGCTGGTGGCGACCCGATGCCCGCCGCGGCGATCTCCAAGCTGCTGTCCATGAAGACGGGCCAGGGATACGCCGAGTTCGGGGTGTCCTCGTTCGGCACCGACGCGGCAATCGGGGATCCCGAGCAGCTGTCCGGCAAGTGGGCGGAGTACCTGCTCGCCGGTCGCGCGACGACGATCTACGGCGGCACGACGGAAGTGCAGCTGAACATCATCGCCGAGCGATTGCTCGGGCTGCCGCGCGATCCGTAAGTCCATGTGAGATCGTTCCTGTGTGCCCGCTGCTCGATTTGCTCGCGCGGTTGAATCGCAGGCCGTGTCGGAGTTGCTCGACGCGGCCACGGTCGCGCCCGCCGGGCTGATCTTCGAGGGCGAGGCGGGCATCGGCAAGACCACGCTGTGGCTCGACGCAATCGACCAGGCCCGCGAGCGCGGTTTCTCGGTGCTGACGTCACGGCCTGCGGCCACCGAATCCGTACTGGCCTACACGTCCCTCGCCGACCTACTCGGCTCCGTCGATCCTTCCGTGTGGACGGAGCTGCCCAAGCCGCAGCGCCACGCCGTGCACCGGGTACTCCTGCACTCGGACGACGGCGTGGCGACCGACCGGCGCGCGGTGGCGGCGGGCTTCCTGGCGGTAATCCAAGCCCTCGCCGCGAACGATCCCGTGCTCCTCGCCGTCGACGACCTGCAGTGGGTGGACCCCTCCAGCCTCCACGTCCTCGCCTTCGTCGCGCGCCGCATGGTCGGTCCGATAGGGGTGCTCGGCGCGGTGCGCACCGACCGGGAGACGTCCGCCGCGGACTGGCTGCACCTCCCCCGCCCGGAACGACTGCGGAGAGTCGGCCTCCGCCCGATGAGCCGTACGGCAATGCACGCCATGGTCTCCGAGCGGCTCGGACGGTCCTTCGCAAGGCCGACGATGCTCAAGATCCACGAGACCTCTGGCGGAAACCCCTTCTACGCACTGGAACTCGCGCGGTCGATCCACGAGAATCCCGACAGCGCGGAAATGCTTCCCGGATCGCTGACCGAACTGGTCGAGTCCAGGGTCGGAACCGTCGACCTGGAGACGGCGGAGGCGCTTCTCGCCGTTGCGTCCCTCGCATCACCGACCATCGACGACGTGGCGCAGGTACTCGGCAAGGATTCGCCGACCGTGGTGTGCATGTTGGAAGCCGTTGAGCGACAGGGCATCGTCATTCTCGAAGGGCCTCGGGTGCGCTTCGCCCATCCGCTGCTGGCGAGGGGGGTCTACTCCCGTGCCTCCGCCGCCGACCGAAGGGCGATGCACCGGCGGCTCGCCGAGATCGTCGAGGAGACCGAGCTGCGGGCCCGCCATCTCGCCCTCGCCGCGACGCAGGCCGACCCGACCACCCTCATGGCGCTCGACGTGGCCGCGGAGGCGGCGCGCAGCAGGGGCGCTCCCGGGGCGGCCGCCGAGCTGACGGGGCTGGCGATCAGGCTCGGCGACGATACGCCGGAACGCCGAATCCGGTTGGCCAGCTACCACTTCAATGCCGGCGACTCCGAGCAGGCGCGACTACTCCTCGAGAAGACGATCGACGGCATCCCGGCTGGCATGCTGCGTGCCAGGGCCACGTACCTCCTCGGCATCGTGCGGATGTTCGACGACAGCTTCACCGACGCCGCGAATCTGCTGCAGAACGAACTGACCGACGTCGACCCCACGAAGGCTCTGCGGGTCGAGATGCTGATCATTCTCGCGTTCGCACAAATCAATTCGAATCGCGGCGCCGAAGCGATGGCGAGCGTGGCCGAAGCGGTCACCCTTGCCGACGAACACGGCAGGCCGCATCTGCTGAGTCAGGCGCTCGGAATGCAGGTGACCCTGCGCTTCATGGCGGGTCACGGGTTCGACCGCGTGGCAATGGATCGGGCGTTGGAGCTCGAGGACCACCGGGTCAGCGTGCCGATCGCGATCCGGCCCACCTCCCAGAGCGCGATGTTGGCGGCGTGGACTGGTCGGCTCGTTCAGGCCGGTCACGAAATGGCCGAACTCCGCAGGCACTGCCTCGAGCACGGCGAGGAGAGTGAGCTGATCTTCGTCAGCTTCCACAGCGCGCTGACCGCGATCTGGCGTGCCGACTTCGCGGCCGCGGCGCTCGCCGCCGACGACGCCGAGGAGCGGGCACCGCAACTCGGCGGCGACGTACCCCGCTACGTCGCGCTGATCACCCGGGCAATGGTGGAAGTGCACGTCGGCGACGTCGAGGTGGCCCGCAGGGACGCCGAGGATGCGCTAGTGGCAGGCACGCGATCGGGTGCGGCCAACCTGTCCATGTGGCCGGTGATGGCGCTGGGCTTCCTCGACGTCTCCCTCGGGAACTACGCGACGGCCCTGGAAACGCTGCGCCCGCTGATGCTTCGCCTGGAAGCCCAACCGGACGTCACCGAGATCATCTCCGCCTGGTTCCTGCCCGACGCCGTGGAGTCGATGATTCAGCTGGGGCGGCTCGAGGAAGCCGAACCCTGGGTGCATCGTCTCGTCCGCAACGGCAATCGGCTCGACCGGGCGTGGATGCTGGCCGTCGGGGGGCGTTGCCGAGGGATGCTGCTGGCCGCGCGTGGCGAGTTGGACGCCGCGGTCGAGGCGACCGAGGCCGCGATGGCGCAGCACGGCCGCGTGCCCATGCCGTTCGAGAGGGCGAGGACACAGCTGCTGCTCGGCCAGCTGCAGCGTCGGCAGCGACGCCAGGACACCGCGGCGAACACCGTTGGTCAGGCACTGGCCACCTTCGAGCAGTTGGGCACCGCGGTTTGGGCCGAACGCGCCCGCAACCAGCTCACGCGGGCAAACCTGGGTCCGCGACGCGAGTCGCAGCTGACGCCGTCCGAACGACGCGTCGCCGAACTCGCCGCGACGGGCATGACCAATCGCGAGGTCGCCGCCGCGCTGTTCATCAGTCCGAAGACGGTCGAGTCCAATCTCTCCAGGGTCTACCAGAAGCTCGGCATCCGGTCGCGGGCCGAGCTCGGTCGGCGGATCGGCGAAGGCTCGGGCTAGTCCCACCTCGCCGACTGCTGCGTCACGGTCGCGGTTGCGCGAAAATCACGACCAGGCGGCAGAATTCGACGCCCGGCGACGCGTGCGGATGAGCGCCGACGGGCTGCGCGCGTGCGTCCGGGCATATCATCGCCTCGCGGGTACTGGACGGAGGTCGGCGACGAGCGGCAAGGACACGAGCGGCAGGGACTCAGGCGGCAGGGACTCAGGCGGCAAGGACTCAGGCGGCAGAGACTACGGCGTGACCCTGCGTCAGCTGCGCTACTTCGTGGTGCTCGGCGAGGAGCTCAACTACCGGCGCGCCGCCGAGCGCCTGTTCATCACGCAGCCCGCGCTGTCGACGGCCATCAAGCAGCTCGAGCATCAGTTCGGCGTGCAGCTCTTCACCCGAAGCACCAGGGAAGTTGCCCTGACCGATCTCGGGGCGGCATGGCTTCCGCAGGTGCAGCAGGCCATCGGCGGCGTGGAAGCCGTCGTCGAGAACCTCGTCACGCTGTCCGGTACGCGAAAGGGCGTGCTGCGCCTTGGCTATCTGATCGGCACCGGTGCGGATCTGCTGTTCCGGATCGTCCGGCACTTCGAGTCGGCCTATCCCGACGTCACGGTCGAACCCATCGAGTTCGACTTCGCCGACCCCACCGCCGGCCTCGGCGACGGCAAGACCGACGTCGCGCTGATCCGCCCTCCGGTCGACCTGCCCGGGCACCGGATGTTGATGCTCGACTCCGAGTCGTGGGTCGCGTGCTTGCCGCGTGACCACCGCCTGGCCGGTCGCAGCGAGGTGGTCATCGCCGAACTCCTCGACGACCCGATCGTGTGCGCCCCGCTCACGGCGGGGCCGTGGCGTGACTACTGGCTCGCAATGGACGCGCGCGGCAACCGGCCGCCGAACATCGCCGCCGTCGCCGCGACGTACGAGGCGGAGACGACGTCGATCGCCCGCGGGCTCGGGATCAGCTTCACGTCGTCATCAGTGGCCCGCTTCTACGACCGACCGGGAATCGTTTACGTACCCATCACAGATCGCCCGCCGAGCTTCACCGCCCTGGCGTGGAACCCGGGATCACTGTCGCCACAGGCAGATGCGCTGGTCAGACACGTTCAGGAACGCTGGAACTTCGGCGAGGAGCACGGCATGGAAAGTCCGGTGAACCCACCCTGACAGTCACTCATAACCGCAGGTAATGAATAGATCAAAACCTGCAACTTCCGCACGCGCGACGGTGGCGCTTTCCTGTCATCAGCCAGTAGTCCAACCGCATGACCTGGAGTGACTCATGACCGACGCCACACGCGTACCCGCCCCACCGAGTGATTCACCACGGCCCACCCTCAATGACGAGGACGCCCATCTCGCCGAATTCGGCTACGCCCAAAAGCTGGACCGTTCGGTCGGCAAGCTTGCCTCGTTCGCGATCGGCTTCGCCACCATCAGCGCCACCACTGCCGTGTTCACCGGCTTCGGGGCGGGGTACTTCACGGCGGGCGGGCCCTTCGTGTGGACCCTCCTCCTCGCCGCCGCGGTGTTCCTCATCTGGGTCTTCATCGCCGCCGACCTCACCGCGAAGATTCCGCTGGCCGGCTACGCCTACCAGTGGACCAGCCGGATCCACGGCTCAACGCTCGCCTGGTTCACCGGAGTCATGGCGCTCGCCGGGTGGATCTGCGGCATGACCGGCGTCGGATTCATCCTCTCCGGCTATCTCGGTGGCCTGTTCGGTTGGGACATGAGCCAGACCGTCCAGATCTTCGTCGCCATCGGCGTCATGGCGATCTGCATGCTCGTCAACATGTACGGCGTGCGATTCGCCACCATGGTCAACAACATCGGCGTCAGCCTGGAGTTCGTCATCACCATCGGTGCGACGATCCTGGTGGCGATCGTCGCCTTCTCGGCCCCCGAGAACCACCAGCCGTTCTCGGTCCTATTCACCGGCGGAACCTCCGACGGCAGCACCCCGTACATCCTGGCCTGGCTGGCGGCCTCCCTCGGGCCGTTCTTCGGCTTGATCGGCGTGGAAGCCAGCGCCGACGTCGCCGAGGAGACCAAGAACGCCCGACACGTCATCCCCCGCACCATGTTCTATGCGCTGACGGCGTCGATCGTCATCGAGTTTCTGATGTACGTCGTCTTCGTGCTGGCGATCAAAGACTCCGCAGCAGTCGAGGCGAACGCCGCGGCGCCGATCGAGGAGATCATCAACCAGCAGGTCGGCCCCATCATCACGAAAATCGTTGTGGCCGTGGCGCTCACCAACGTGATGGCGTGCATCCTGGCCAATATCCTGGTG
>NZ_JBEVLO010000258.1:0-8039 GCF_040509115.1 Mycobacterium sp.
GGTAATAGCCGAGGTCTTCTTCGAGGAATCGTCTTCAGCGGGCCTGCAGGACATTGAGTAAGCCGTGCCACGACCGCATAGTGGAAGTACTCGTGAGCGACGGAGACACACGGTGCCTACTTCGAAGGATCCAATGGCGGCGGTACGACAGTACGTCGAGGCCTTCAACGAGGGCGACGCGGAGGCCATGGCGGGAACGTGTGCCGACCCGATGCAGATCCTCGACGTGGTGTCGCCGCACGTGTGGCAGGGACCAACGGCCAATGAGGACTGGTGGAATCACGTGCTCGCCGCAAGCGAGCGCGTTGGGGCTTCCGACGCCCACATCGCTCTTGACGAACCACGGCACGTCCGAGTGACCGGCGACCGTGCGTATGTCGTCGTTCCCGCCACCCTGACGTTCAATCTGGGCGGCAGCGAGGTCACTCAGACCGGCTCGCTCTTCACTGTGGCGCTTCGCAAGGTCGACCTGGACTGGCGCCTATCGGCGTGGGCCTGGGCAAAAGGAAGCTGAAGAGTCCTTCGCGCTTTTCGGCAGCACCGCCAGGACGGAACCCCGCCGCATCGACTACGAACGCGAAGCCAACGTCGCCGGAATCGCGCCGCCCCCGGATGCTCAGTCCAGCAGGGCGGCGGCGGTCGGCGCGTCGGCCAGCGATTCGGCGAGGTCGTTGAACTCCGTCACGTTGTCCAGTTCGGTGCCCATCGCGATGTTGGTGACCTTCTCCAGGAAGATCTCGACGACGACGGGCACTTTGTGCTCCTTGGCGAGCTGCTGCGCCCGCACCAGGGCCGGCCCGATGTCGTCGGGCTCCACCACCTGAATCGCCTTGCAACCAAGCCCTTCTGCGACGCGCAGGTGATCGACGCCGTACCCCTTGGGAACGTCACTGTCCGTTTCTTGGGAGTTGATGTTGTCGAACGCCAGCGACACGTGGTAGTCCATGTCGAAGTTGCGCTGCGCCTGACGGATCAGCCCCAGATAGGAGTTGTTCACCAGCACGTGCACGTAGGGCACGTTGAATTGCGCGCCGACCGCGAGTTCCTCGATGAGGAACTGGAAGTCGTAGTCACCGGACAGCCCGACCACGGTCGAGTCGGGGTCGGCGGTGGCGACGCCGAGCGCGGCGGGCACGGTCCACCCCAGCGGGCCTGCCTGGCCGCAGTTGATCCAGTTGCGCGGCTTGAACACCTGCAGGAACTGTCCGCCTGCGATCTGTGAGAGCCCAATCGCGGTGACGTAGCGGGCATCTCGGCCGAAGACGCGGTTCATCTCCTCGTACACGCGCTGCGGCTTGATCGGCACGTCGTCGAAGTGCGTCTTGCGGTGCATCGTGCGCTTGCGCTCCTGGCACTCGTCGACCCAAGAGCCCCAATCTGGCAGCGTGCCCGCCGCGCGTCGCTCCCGCGCCGAGGCCACCAACTGCTCGAGGGCCGCTTTGGCGTCCGACACGATCCCGAGGTCGGGGGAGAAGACGCGACCGATCTGGGTGGGTTCGATGTCGACGTGGACGAAGCGCTTTCCCCTGCGGTAGGTGTCGAGCCCGCCCGTGTGCCGGTTGGCCCAGCGGTTGCCGATCCCGAGCACGAAGTCCGACGCCAGCATGGTCGCGTTGCCGTACCGGTGCGCGGTCTGTAGACCGGCCATGCCTGCGGCCAGACGGTGGTCGTCGGGGATGGTGCCCCAGCCCATCAGTGTCGGGATGACGGGCACGTTGAGGATCTCGGCCAACTCCACGAGCAGATCCGACGCGTCGGCGTTGATGATGCCCCCACCGGCGACGATGAGGGGTAGCTTGGCGGACGTCATCATGTCGAGCGCCTTGTCGGCCTGGCCACGGGTCGCCACCGGTTTGTACACGGGCAGCGGCTGATAGGCCTCGGGGTCGAAGTCGATCTCGGCCAACTGGACGTCGATGGGTAGGTCGATGAGCACGGGGCCCGGCCGGCCGGAGCGCATCAGGTGAAATGCCTTGGCGAACGCGCCTGGAACCTGTCCTGGCTCCAGGACGGTCATCGCCATCTTCGTGACGGGCGCGGCAATCGCACTGATGTCGACGGCTTGGAAGTCCTCCTTGTGCAGCCTGCTCACCGGCGCCTGCCCGGTGATCGCCAGAATCGGGATGGAATCCGCTGAGGCAGAGTACAACCCGGTGATCATGTCGGTGCCTGCGGGCCCCGACGTGCCGATGCAGATGCCGATGTTCCCCGCCGCCGCACGGGTGAAGCCCTCCGCCATGTGGCTGGCGCCTTCGACGTGCCTGGCGAGGACGTGCCTGATGCCGCCATGTGCCCGCATCGCCGAGTAGAACGGATTGATCGCGGCTCCGGGAAGTCCGAAGGCCTGAGTGGCGCCTTCGATCTCGAGGATCCTGACTGCGGCGTCGACCGTGCGCATCCGAGTCATTTCGCGTGCTCGCTCTCTGTTCCCGACAACGCTTCGACGCCGAGTAGCAACCCGGAATGATCAAGCGTCCCATGGCCATTGGCCACCGCGGACGCCATGAGTTGGGCGACTACCGCGCCCAGCGGGATCACGACACCGGCCTCGCGCGCGGCGGAGGTGACGATGCCCATGTCCTTGTGATGAAGCGCGATGCGGAATCCGGGATCGAAGTTGCGCCCCAACATCTTCGCTGCCTTCTGATCTAGCACCGCCGAGCCGGCCAACCCGCCGCCGAGCACCTTCACGGCCGCTTCGATGTCCACGCCGTAGGCGCGCAGGAAGGTGATCGCCTCGGCGAGCAGTTCGATGTTGCCCGCCACGATCAGCTGGTTGGCGGCCTTGACGGTCTGCCCGGCGCCGTTGGGTCCGACGTGGGCGATCGTCTTGCCGACCACGTCGAGAATCGGCTTGGCTGCCGCGAAGTCGGCATCGCTGGCGCCCACCATGATCGACAGGGTGGCGTTCACCGCGCCGGGCTCCCCGCCGGACACGGGCGCATCGATGATGCGCAGTCCCCGTTCGGCCGCGGTCTTGGCCAACTCCGCAGTGACGTCGGGCCGGATCGAGGAGAAGTCGATGATCAGGGTGTCGGGCTGCGCGTGGGCGAACACGCCGTCGTCGGGCAGCAGGACGGCCTGCACGTCGGGGGAGTCGGGCACCATGATGGCCACGACGTCGGCGTTCTTGACGGTCTGCTCGATGGATTCGGCCGCGCCGCCACCCGCCTCGACCAGCGCCTGCATCCGCTCCTCTGAGCGGTCGTAGCCGACGACGGTGTGTCCTGCCGCAACCAGGTGGCGCGCCATCGGGCCGCCCATGATTCCGAGTCCGATGAATCCGATGGTGCTCACGAGATCCTCGCTTCTTGTTGCTGCCGCAGGGTTTCGATGTTGACGCCGCCTCCGCCGCGTTCGGTGCGTGGAATCCAGTCGAAGGTGTCGGGCCGGGTCGCCTTGTACTCCAGGCCGAGGTAGCCGGTGTAACCACGATCCGAGAGTTCCTGCAACTGGCGCGCCAGCGGCAGCTCCCCTGATCCCGGTTCGCCCCGCCCCGGCGCATCGGCGATCTGCACGTGCCCGATCCGGCTGCCGTAGTCGCGAATCACCGCGCTGGTGTCGTCGCCATTGACGGCCAGGTGATACAGATCGGCGAGCAGCCGCAGGTTGGTGGTGTCGTGCTGAGTGCGCACCCGGTCGATCACCGCAATGACGTCGGCTGCCGTCTTGAGCGGATAGTGCGGTGCGCCACTCACCGGCTCCAGGAGTACCGTCGCGCCGATGCGGTCCGCCGCACGGGCGGCGTGCGCCAGGTTGTCGACGGCGACGTGGTCCTGCGCCGAGACGGCGAAATTCGGGTCGCGATTGCCGTACAGCGCGTTGAACGACCGGGTGCCGAGAATCTCGGCGATCCCGATGGCGATCGCGACACTGTCGCGAAATTCCTGCGTCAATGACGGATTGGACAGGATGCCGCGATCGCCAGCAGGCATGTCACCGGCGGCGAAGTTGAGGCCGGTCAGTTGCACGCCCGCGTCCTCGATGGCGTGGACGAAGGCGCTCACCTCGGCATCCGCGGGTGATGGACTGGCGAAGGGCCACCAGAACTCGACGGCGTCGAAGCCCGCGTCCCGGGCTGCCCGCGGTCGGTCGAGTAACGGGATGTCGGTCAGCAGGATCGAACAGTTGACGGTGTAGGTGGCGTTTGCCATGGCCTGCCCTTCTCGTGTGGTCAGCAGTCCTGACTCGTCGTCCGGAACGATCGAAATAGAAGATCGTATGCAGTATGCAATGTAGTGAACAGGGCTGCACTGAGGTTGTCAAGGGGCTTGCGCGGCCGGCAAGTGGGGCGAACTCGCTTGCGTCAGTGCCCATTGCGACCCATCGCCGACGCAGTCGGGGACCGGACCGCCGGCGGGTGATCTACTAGCCAGGACGGCGAGCATGTGCTTGCATACATTATCCCGCCCGCCCCCGGGGGGCGCGACCAAGAAAAGAGCCCAGCCTTGGCCACTCTGCTCGTCCACCACGCGATCTTCGCCCGCCACCAGACCTCGGTCGGGCATCCGGAACGGCCCGACCGCTACCGCACGGTGCAGTTCGCCTTGGACCAGCCGCAGTTCGACGCACTGGTACGCGACGAAGCCGTGGTCGCCGAACTCGACGCGACTCGTTACGTCCACACCGCGGCCTACGTCGACGCGCTGGAGGAAGCCCGCCCCGACGAGGGCTTCGTGTATCTGGACGGCGGCGACACGATGATGGAACCCTCCACGTGGGAGGTGGTGCTGCGCGGCGTCGGCGGCACGATCCAGGCGGTCGACCGGGTCCTGTCAGGCGCCGTACAGAACGCCTTCGTCGCCTGCCGCCCTCCCGGGCATCACGCCGAGACGGATCGGGCCATGGGATTCTGCTTGTTCAACAACATCAGCATCGGCGCGCGTCACGCTCAACTCAAACACGGGCTGGACCGGGTCGCGATCGTCGACTTCGACGTCCATCATGGCAATGGCACGCAGGAGATCTTCTACTCCGATCCCAGCGTGCTGTACGCGTCGACGCACCAGATGCCGTGGTTCCCTGGGACCGGGGAAGTCCGCGAGACCGGGGTGGGCAACGTGTTCAATTCGCCGCTGGCGGCAGGTGATGGCGGCGTTGAGCTGCGGGAAGCGTTCGAGCAACGAATACTGCCCGCGCTCAGGACTTTCGAGCCGGAGCTCATCATCGTCTCGGCCGGGTTCGACGCCCATGAACGCGATCCGCTCGGCTCACTGTGCATGACCGCCCATGACTTCGCCTGGGTGACGCGCGAATTGATGACGGCGGCCGAGCGGCACTGCGGCGGTCGCTTGGTGTCGGTGCTGGAAGGTGGTTACGACCTGCAAGGGTTGCGGGAGTCGGTCACCGCACACGTCGGCGAGCTGATGCAGGGCTAAGAACCTACCGCCTGCTCGACCGATTCCGCGGATGACGACGAGTCCTGGGCCTGCGCTGGCACCAGCCGGACGAACACGCCCTTCGAGGTCGGCGTATTGCTGACGTCGGCGACGCTGTCCAGCGGGACGAGGACGTTGGTCTCCGGATAGTAGGAGGCGGCCGAACCGCGTGCGGACGGATAGGAGACGACGCGAAAGTTCTTCGCGCGCCGCTCGATTCCGTCCTCCCAGGTACCGACGAGGTCGACCATCTGGCGGTCGACGAGCCCCAGCGCCTCGATGTCGGCCGGGTTGACCAGCACGACGCGTCGCCCGTTGTGGATGCCGCGATACCGGTCGTTGAGGGCGTAAGGCACGGTGTTCCACTGATCGTGGGAGCGCATGGTCTGCAGCACCAGGTGACCGGCGGGCACCTGGAGTCGGTCGAACGTGTTTCTGGTGAATACCGCCTTGCCCGACGGGGTGGGGTAGCGGTGCTCGTTGACCGGGTTGGGCAACCGGAAGCCGCCCCGTTCGCGGACGCGCCGATTGAAGTCGTCGAAACCCGGTACCACGCGGGAAATCCGTTCGCGGATCAGGTCGTAATCCGCCTCGAAGCTCTCCCACGGAATCGCTGGCGTCACCCCGAGGGTGCGCCGAGCGAGCCTGCTGACGATTGCCACCTCGCTCAAGAGGTGTTCTGACGCGGGATGCAGGCGACCGTGCGATTGGTGCACGATGCTCATGGAGTCCTCGACCGTGACGAACTGCTCGCCGGTGCGCTGTTCGTCGCGGTCGCTACGTCCCAGCGTCGGCAGGATGAGCGCCGTCCTCCCGCACACGGCGTGCGAGAGGTTGAGCTTCGTCGACACGTGGGCGGTCAAGTTGCAGTTGCGCATGGCTCGCTCGGTGAGTTCGCTATCGGGGGTGGCGCGTACGAAGTTGCCTGCGAATCCCATGAAGAACTTTGCCCGGCCGTCGCGCATGGCCCGAATCGAGTCCACCGCATCCAGGCCGTGGTGGCTCGGCGGGGTGAAGCCGAACTCGCGTCCCAGCGCGTCGAGGAAGGTTTGCGGCATGCGCTCCCAGATGCCCATCGTCCGATCGCCCTGCACGTTGCTGTGCCCGCGGACCGGGCAGACCCCGGCTCCCGGGCGCCCCAGATTTCCGCGCAGCATCAGGAAGTTCACGATCTCGCGCACGGTGGCCACGCCATGCTTCTGCTGAGTGACCCCCATCGCCCAGCACACGATGATCTTCTTGCTGGCGAGCACGCGGCCGACGACCTCGTCGATGTCCTCGCGCGAAAGCCCAGTCGCGGCAAGCACATCGGTCCAGTCGAGCTGACGGGCGTGCTCGGCGAACTCGGTGAAGCCCGTCGTGTCCCGGTCGATGAAGTCGCGGTCGAGCACGTTACCCGGATCGGCGTCCTCGGCCGCCAGCAGAAGCGCGTTGATCGCTTGGAAGAGGGCGAGGTCCCCGCCGGGCTTGATGTGCAGGAACTGATCGGCGATGGTGGTGCCGCGGCCGATGATGCCCCTGGCCTTCTGCGGGTTCTTGAAGCGAATCAGTCCCGCCTCGGGCAGCGGGTTGATGGCGATGACGTGGCCACCGTTGCGCTTGGTCTCCTCCAGCGACGACAGCATCCGTGGCATGTTGGTGCCGGGGTTGATCCCGACGGCGAAGACGAGGTCCGATTCCTCGATGTCCTCGAGGCTCACGCTGCCCTTGCCGATGCCCAGCGTCTCCGCGAGCCCGGAGCCACTCGACTCGTGGCACATGTTGCTGCAGTCGGGCAGGTTGTTGGTGCCGAGGCTGCGCACGAAGAGTTGCAGCAGGAATGCGGCCTCATTGCTGAGCCGCCCCGACGTGTAGAACAGCGACTCGTCCGGCGAGTCCAGATTGCGCAGTTCGGCGGCCAGCAACTCGAACGCGTCGTCCCAGCCGATGGGTTCGTAGTAGTCCGAGCCCGGGCGCTTGACCATCGGCTCGGTGAGGCGGCCCTGGTCATTGAGCCACATGTCGGACTTGGTGGCGAGCACCGAAATGGGGTTGTCGCGGAAGAACTCCCGGGTGATCCTGCGGGTTGTCGCCTCGTCGTTGACGTGCTTGGCGCCGTTTTCGCAGTACTCCTGGAGGTGTCGGTTACGAGGCTCCGGCCATGCACATCCCGGGCAGTCGACGCCGTTGGTCTGATTGATGGTCAACAGGTTGAGGGCAGTGCGACGAATCGAGGTGTGCTCCAGCGAGAACTGCAGAGCATGCCTGACCGCGGGCAGCCCGGTTGCCCACTGCTCTGGCGGCTCGACGCTGAGGTTCTCGTCGCCGGTGACATCGCCTGCGGTCATCTTCTCGCGGCCCTTCCTTCGTGGTGTGCGCGTCCTTCGTGGTGTGCGCGCGGGGTCGTTCGAGCGCCATCATTCGGCCGTGCAGACAAAATACAGTACACAGGATGGGCCGCAGCGGATGCGCGCGTCATCTCTCAACGGGGGTGGTGAGAATTCGTTGGCGAGGGGTCGACGGACCTCCAGCCAGCGGCGTGGCGGTCCCAGACGCAGCGGGGGTTAGGGCCGGTGAGTGGCGGATCCGCCGCCGTTGTCGACGAGCTCCCGCAGGCCACGGTCCCACTCGCGGGCGCGAGTACGTCCCAGCTTGGCACCGATGCCGACCAGGGCCGCGCCG
>NZ_JBEVLO010000259.1:0-9574 GCF_040509115.1 Mycobacterium sp.
GAACTTGCGGTACACCGCGTGGGGACGCCCGCACTTGTTGCACCGGGTGTAACCGCGCACCTTGAACTTGGGCGTCTTATTGGCCTTGTTGACCAGAGCCTTCTTTGCCATCTTCTCAGTTCTCCTTGAACGGGAAGCCAAGTGCACGCAGGAGCGCGCGGCCTTCGTCGTCGGTCGTCGCCGACGTGACGACGGTGATGTCCATACCCCTCGGCCGGTCGATGCTGTCCACGTCGATCTCGTGGAACACCGACTGCTCGGTCAGTCCGAAGGTGTAGTTGCCGCTGCCGTCGAACTGCTTGGGCGACAGGCCGCGGAAGTCGCGGATACGCGGAAGGCTGATCGACACGAGCCGGTCGAGGAACTCCCACATGCGGTCGCCGCGCAGCGTCACGCGGGCGCCGATCGGCATGCCCTCGCGCAGCTTGAACTGGGCGATCGACTTGCGGGCCTTGCGGATCTCGGGCTTCTGGCCGGTGATCAGCTGCAGATCGTTGACCGCGCCGTTGATCAGCTTCGCGTCGCGGGCGGCGTCGCCGACACCCATGTTCACGATGACCTTGACCACGCCGGGGATCTGCATGACGTTGTCGTACTTGAACTGCTCGTTGAGAGCGCCCTTGATCTCATCGCGGTAGCGCTGCTTGAGACGAGGCAGCGTCTTCGCCGACTGCTCTGCGGTTTCTGTCGTCGTCATCTCTAGATGTCCTTGCCGTTCTTCTTCGACACGCGGACCTTCTTGCCGGTCTCGTCGTCGAAGCGATAGCCGATGCGGGTCGGGTTGCCGTCGGAGTCGACGACCATCACGTTCGAGACGTGGATCGGAGCCTCCTGCGTGACGATGCCGCCCGAGGAGGCACCGCGCTCGTTCTGCGAGACGGCGGTGTGCTTCTTGATGCGGTTGACGCCCTCGACGAGCACCTTGTCGCGGGCCGGGTAGGCCTGAAGGACCTTGCCCTTGGCACCCTTGTCCTTGCCGGAGATGACGAGGACGGTGTCACCCTTGTGCACCTTCATTTACAACACCTCCGGGGCGAGCGAGACGATCTTCATGAAGCGCTTCTCGCGAAGCTCGCGACCGACCGGTCCGAAGATGCGGGTGCCGCGCGGGTCGTTGTCGGGCTTGATGATGACGGCGGCGTTCTCGTCGAACTTGATGTAGCTGCCGTCGGCGCGGCGGCGTTCCTTGACGGTGCGGACGATGACGGCCTTGACGACCTCGCCCTTCTTCACGTTGCCGCCGGGAATGGCGTCCTTCACAGTGGCCACGATGACATCGCCGATGCCGGCGTAGCGCCTACCCGAGCCACCGAGCACGCGGATGCACAAGATCTCCTTGGCGCCCGTGTTATCGGCGATCTTGAGCCGCGATTCCTGCTGAATCACTAGATCTCCTCGATTCGTGTGCACGACAAGCAGCACTAAACTGCTCGACGTACGCGGTCTTTGTCACCCAAGGGCACGCAGGGTGTCCGATTCCATCGAAGTCGAGGGAAACGGCCACCGAGGTCTGCCCAAGGCAACCCCTACATAGTAGGCGAGCACGGGAAATGCACCAAATCGCGCTCCCACGGGTGAGCGCGCATGTCCATCGCCGACCCGCCTTCTCTAGCGGAGTCGGCGCGCGCTCGGACTCGAAGTTACCCGATTACGCAGCGGAAGCCGATGTGCGTGGTGGCGCTGTCCTGAGATTGCGATGACCTGGCGGCGGGCCGGAAGCGGTGGCAATACTCCGGTGCGCAGAGGTGCGATCCGCCCTTCAGGGTTTGGTTGACGTGCGGATCTGGGTCTTGGGACGGCGGGCAGCAGCCCGCAGCGCCCGTGGTGTCGTGATGCGCCGAGTAGCGGGTGGTCGTCCACTCCCAGACATTGCCGATCATGTCGAGCAGGCCGAATGCGTTGGCAGGAAACGTGCCGACGGGTGACGTGCCGACCCAGCCGGCCGCCCCGGTGTTCTCGTACGGAAAGCGGCCCTGCCAGGTGTTGGCCATCAACTGGCCGTCGGGTGCCGGCTCTTCTCCCCATGGGTACGTCGTGGCGGCACCACCGCGGGCGGCATACTCCCATTCCGCCTCGGTGGGGAGCCGCCGGCCCGCCCACTGCGCATAGGCGGCGGCGTCGACGTAGGACACCTGCACGACGGGGTGGTCGAGACGGTCGTCGATTCCGCTGCCCGGCCCGAAGGGCCGCCGCCACGACGCACCGGGCGCCCAGTCCCACCATTGGCGCCAGTTCCTCAGATCGACCGGACCCGGGGTGGGGCGGAAGACCAGCGCGCCGGGCAGAAGATCCGCCTCGGCCACGCCCGGGTAGAGCGAGGGGTCCAGCGGCCGCTCGGCGACGGTGACGTACCCGGTCTCGTCGACGAACTCCGCGAACTGCGCGTTGGTGACCGGGTGACGTTCGACCGCTAGGGCGGGCACCGTCGCGGTGTGCTCGGGTGCCTCTTCGGGATAGAAGTGCGTCGAACCCATCCGGAAGGGTCCGCCGGGCACCTCGACCATCTCGGTCAGCATGGGGTTCACGGTAGGCGAACGCGGCCCAGGGGCCCGTGCCGCCGTCAGTCCTTCGAGAACGCCCGGGCGAACTCTCGTTCCACGTCCAGGTACGGGGTACCCGAGACGTCCACGACCACCTGGGCGATGGTGCCGCCGGTGAAGGAGAAGGGCGCCTTGTAGCTGCCCGAGACCGCCTGCCCGTCATTGCGGCCCACCGCGATCCCACCACCCGCCAGTCCGAACATGCCGGGGTGCGTTCGCACGCCGACGGTCGTGGCGACGGTGTCGCCGTCGACGTGCAAGGACACGTCTCCCAGCGGGGTATGACTGCCCTCGACCGTCCCGGTGCGGTCGTACCGGACGCCGAAGACGTGACGGCCCAGGGGAATTGGATCGGGTGAGGAGGTCTTCTGCTCGTCCTCGCCCATGAAGTTGTAGACGTAGTGCAATCTTCCGTCCTGTACGAACAGCACGTGGCCGCCGTGCCCGGCGCCGTGTTTGAACAGGACGCCCTCGGCGCCGGTGCTGTCGACGGTCACCTCGGCGAGCACCGAGAAGGACTGGCCGCGAAGCTCGACGGCCGCGCCGATGCCGACCTCCGCAGTCCCCGGGTAGTAGGTGAAGGTCTTGCGGTCGGCGGCCAGCGTGGGCCTCCACCGCGACAGCGTCTCCAGCATGTCGAGATCGCCCAGCGGAAGGCCGTTGTACTTGTCGGCCTCCGCGAACCACAGCGCCTTGAGTTCCTCCAGCTTCTCGGGCTGTTCGGCGGCGAGGTCGTGGCACTGGCTGCGGTCGGCCTCGATGTGGAAGAGCTCCCAGCGGTCGTCGCCGAAGTGCGACCAGCCCGCTGGGCTCGCCGCGTGCACGGTGTTGGCGAACCAGCCGTCATGCCAGATGCCCCTGGTGCCAAGCATCGTGTAGAACTGCGTGTCCTTGCCGGTGTCGGCACTCGAATCAGCCAGCGCCGCCTTGAAACTCACTCCGTCGAGCGGCTTCTGGGGAATTCCCCCGACCTCGTCCGGGGGTTCGATGCCGAGAAGGTCGTAGATGGTCGGCGTGACGTCGCAGACGTTGACGTAGTTGTCGCGGACCTCGCCGTGCGCGGCGATCCCCTTGGGCCAGGAGATGATCGCGGTGTCTGCGATGCCGCCCTCGTGGGAGGCGTAACGCTTGAACAGCTTGTAGGGCGTGTTGAATCCCATCGCCCAGCCGATCGGATAGTGGTTGTAGGTCGCCGGGCCACCGAGCTGGTCGTAGAACCGCATGTTCTGGTCGACGGTGTCGATGTAGCCGTTGAAGAACTTGACTTCGTTGACCGAGCCGTTGGGTCCGCCCTCACCGCTCGCGCCGTTGTCGGAGATGGTGACGATGATCGTGTTCTCGAGCTGACCGGATTCCTCGAGGTAGTCCAGGATGCGCCCGATCTGCGCGTCGGTGTAGGACAGGAACCCGGCGAACACCTCGGCCATCCGGCTGAACAGCCGCTTCTCCTCGTCGTTGAGCGTGTCCCACGGCCGGACGGTGTCCTGGTAGGGCCACGGTTCGCCGTTGGGTCCGGTCACGTCGAGATACGGGTTCATGGGCGACATTTCGGTGTCCTGCGGGACGATGCCGAGCTTCTTCTGGTTTGCCAGCGCGATGTCACGGTAGGCCTCGTAGCCCATGTCGAAGCGACCGGCGTACTTGTCGGCCCATTCCTTGAACACGTGGTGCGGCGCGTGGCCTGCGCCAGGGCACAGATAGGTGAACCACGGTTTGTCGGGCGCGATCACCTTGGCGTCGCGAATGAACTCGATCGTCTTGTCCGCGAGATCCTTCGACAGGTGGTAGCCGTCCTCGGGAGCGGCTGGTGGTGCCACGGGGTGGTTGTCGTAGACGAGCTCGGGGTACCACTGGTCGGTCTCGCCGCCCATGAATCCGTAGAACCGCTCGAACCCTCGACTCAGGGGCCAATGCCGTTTGGTGGCAGCCAGATTGGACTCCTCCAGCGGGGTGAGGTGCCACTTGCCGACACAGTAGGTGTTGTAGCCGTGCTCAGCCAACACTTCGGACAGCAGTGCGGTGTCGTTTGGGATCCGGCCGTTGGAGTTCGGGAAGCCGTCGGTGAACTCCTCGACGGTTGCCATCCCGACCGTGGTCGCATTGCGGCCGGTGAGCAGTGAGGCCCTCGTTGGCGAACACAGTGCGGTGGTGTGGAACTGCGAGAGACGTACACCGCGTTCGGCCAACCGACTCATCGCGGGCATCTCGACCAGCCCTCCGAAACAGTCCCACGTCGCAATGCCGGTGTCGTCCCAGACGAGGTAGAGGACGTTTGGAGCACCCTCCGGCGCCGTCGGAGCGGCGTAGGGCCCCCAGTCGGGCTCGGAGTCGCGGATGTCCACTTCGATCTTGCCGTTGAATTCGCGCATCGCGGCCCCATTTCGACTTCGGGTCGCCGCGTTCTCGACGACGGCAGGAGACTACCCCGCCGTAGTGTGCTGCACCTGAGGAATTGCCGATGGCGACACTTCGGACCGCGAAGACCGGGTCAGCCACCAGGGCCAGGCGTCAAGACGTGCGACGAAACTACGGCAAGTGCCGCTCGTCTCCGTCAAAGGCGTTGTCCAGGAAGGGATGTAGCGCGCCAACGGGATCGGTGCCGAAAGCGTCGTTCGAGGACCCCGCGACGGCGACCGCAGAGGCGGTGGCAAACGCACGACCCGACCTCGATGCGGATGCCAATCGCACCAGCGTATGGCATACGCTAGTCCCCGCGCTGCGATATCGTCGAACAGCGATGAGCAGCCACGACCAGGACGAACCCCCGCTGACGCGCGCCCTCGGACACCTCTGGCGCGCACCCCGCCCCGCGCGGCGCTCGGGCGGGCTCTCCGTGGACCGCATCGTCGCGGCCGCGATCGAATTGGCCGACGCCGACGGCCTGACCGCCCTGTCGATGGCCAAACTCGCCCAACGCCTCGGCTGCGGCACGATGTCGCTGTACCGCCACGTATCCAACAAGGACGAGTTGGTGACCTTCATGCTCTCGTCGGTGGCGGGGCCGCCACCCGTACCGGCGCGCGACGCCAATTGGTCTGATGCACTGACGGTTTGGGCCAATGGACTCTGGGATGTCTTGCTCCGCCACCCGTGGATCCTGCAGACCGCGTCATCGGGTCCGCCGACCGACCCCGGCCAGTTGTCATGGTTGGACGCCGGCCTGGCTGCGCTAGGGACCACGGGACTCACCGAGCAGGACAAGCTTCGCGCGGTGATGGCCGTGCTGCACTACGTCCGGGGTGCGGCGGCACTGGCGACGGAGGCGGGCTCGATCCCCGAACCGAGCTACGCCGGTCTCCTCGGACGACTCGTCGACGCGCAGCGCTTTCCCGCCCTGGCCGCCGCGTTGGATGCCGGTGCTTTCGACGGCGCCAGCGGTGATCCACTGACCGAATTCCATTCCGGCTTGCGGCAATTGATCGACGGCGTGGCCGTCAGAGTCGTCGGGCGGTGAGAGCTCACCGCACGTTGCCGTCGGTCGATCGCGACGCCCGATGCTGGCCGTTGCGTGCTTCTGCGTTGCGGTCGCCATCCAGCACCCTCTTCGGCCCCGTCCCGGCCACTCGTCCGATCCGCCGTCGCCGCCTGGCCTTCGCCTCATACATCGCCGCATCCGCATCACGCAGGATCTCCATGGCGGAGCGCTGATCGTCCGGCGCGACGGCCGTGACCCCGATGCTGGCCTGGGTGCGCACCGTCGCGGCGCCGAGCGTCATCGGCTCGGAGAGACCATGTTCGAGCCGTCGGACGAAGTCGGCCAGCTGCGAGGGTCCGACGTCCCCGGTGACCAGCGTGACGAATTCGTCCCCACCGAGACGGCCGACCACGTCACGCGGACCGACCGAGGAACGCAGACATTGTGCGACGCTCTGCAGGAGTTCGTCGCCAGAGTCGTGGCCGAGCGAGTCGTTGATCGCCTTGAGGTTGTCCAGATCGATGAACAGTACGGCGCCCAGCCGACGATCGCCCTGTGCGCGCAGCGAATCGGCGATCTGGTTGAGGACGGCGAGACGGTTCGGCAGGCCCGTCAAGGCATCGTGGCTGGCGCGGTAGGTCAAGCGTTCGCTGGCCACGCGCTCAGCGGTGATGTCGGAGAAGGACACCAAGATGGCCGTTCCGTTCCGGTGGTCACCGTCGAGTCGACGACTGCTCGCCCGCAGCCAGATGCGACGTCCGTCGGAACGGTCGATTCCGAAGACTTGGCCCCTGACCGCCTTTCCGGTCGTGATGGTGAGCCCGACGGGGTGCTCGTCGAGCGGTATCGGGCGCCGCTCCGAGTCGTACATGGGGAGGGCGTGGAGCGCGTGTCCATCGCCTGCCGTCAGGTCCGCCGCCGAGATGCCGAGGATCTTCTCTGCCGCAGGGTTTACCGACACGATGCCGCCGTTGCCGTCGACGACGAGGATGCCCTCGTCCAGCGAGTTGATGATCGTCCGTAGAAGTCGTTCAGTCTCGTGGGTTCTGGTCTGGTCGGCACACACGAGGGCGAACCCCATGTCGAGGGCGACCACCGACACCCGCACCATGACCGGTTGCCCGTCCGCAGTGCGGTGGGTGGCGTTCACCACTCCCCCGTTGGCGACCACGACGGCCGGATCGATGGCGGCCCCGACGGCCGCACTGATCGGAAGTGCAAGCGCATTCACCGCGGGACGCCGGTAGATGTTCTCGGCGGCGCGGTTCCACTTGGTGACCAACCCCGTCACCGTCGTCGCGATGATGCCAACGCCGACCCGGTCCACAAGGAGGGCCTGATCGCGAAGGCTCCGTTGGGCGGTCCTCATGAACGTCAGATCCCGCAGCGTCACGTGGTAGGAGGTGACACCACCCCAGGTGGTGAGCGCGGTGACGCCCTCGACGTTGAGGGTGGTGCCATCGAGTCGGACCAGGACCGCTTCTGCGGGTCGGGTGGCGTCTCCGTCGTTGCGCAGTGACGCGATTCGCGTGAGGACCGGTTCCACCGAGTCGGGATGGAGGAACTCGGTGATCAGGTGTCCGCGAACCTGGTCGGCGTACTGCGCGCCCAACCACCGCACGGCCGTCGCGTTGGCATAGACCACGCGACCGTCGCGGTGCACGACGATGCCGTCGGGACTGCGGTCCACCAGGCGCCGAAACGGTGCGTCGCCAAAGCCGCCGTCCTCGCGGTCGGCGCCAACATCGCGACGGGTTGTGCCGTCGTAGTTGGCGTGGCTGTCGGGATCGATCATCGACTTCAGATGTCCGGGTCGTTGCCGTCACGTCGAGAGGAACGCCGGGCGGGCAGTGCGTCCGGGTGCCACCCGCGCAGGGCGATGGCCGTCGCGTGGAGATGGCGGGGTCGTGTCATCACGGCACCCTGTTCAGCAGTGCGCACGCCGATGCCGTGACGATCGTGCGGTCGTGGGTGACGACGAAGTCGAACTGACGATCGGCTTCCGAAGTAGCGGGAAGGTCGGTGCGCTCGCGGGCGATGAGGGCGGCCGCGGTGTGAGGGCCGAGAATCAACACGATCCATTGCGCGCCGAGCGGATCGGCGGGACTCAACGAGACCGCACGCACGCCCGACGATGGTTCGGCGGCCACGCCGCGGCTGAACACGGCGACGAGCGGGCTGGTGGCGGCCAGTGCGGTGTAGCGGGCAAGGGTGGGCGCGCCGAAGTGCAGCCGGTCCTGGCAGGCGGTGAGAAGCATCGGTGTGTCGGCGGACGAGTGCGCCTGCTCCTCGAGGTGGCGCGAGATGCCGATCAGCGTCTGTTTGGTAGCCGTGCGCAGCGACGGATGGTCGGCGATCACCTCGAACGGCGTCTGGAACGGGCCCCTTGGGCCGCAGGCCACCGTCGGCGCCGACCAGGCCGCGGTCGTGATCTCCGACGGCAACGGCGCGGGCTTGCCGAACAGGAAGCCCTGCCCAAGGGCAGCCCCCCACGCGAGGGCCTGCTCGAGGTGTTGGTCGGTCTCGATGCCCTCCGCGATGATCAGCGTCCCCCTGCGCTCGCGGTGCGCCATGATCGCCGCGCCGGCTTTCGCGGTGGCGGCGGTGGGCCTGGCCTGCACCAGTGGCATCGCGAGCTTGATGACTTCCGGGCACACGATGTCCAAGAGTGCCAACGACTCTGGGTTCACGCCGACGTCATCGAGTGCGATGGCGATTCCGTCGGCCCTGAGTGCCTCCACCTTCCTCATCAACGTCGGCAGGTTGCCAAGCAGATTGCGTTCGGTGAGCTCGAACAGCAGGGCGAACTTGTCGTGGCCGCGCTGCAAGATGTCACTGTCGGCGCGCCTCGTGTAGTCGCTGGCGGGTTCGGAGTTGACGCCGAGCAACGCACCCTCGCTGAGCCCGCCGCGCAACGCGCCGTCGACGGCGAGGTCGATGCAGACCCTGTCCAGCTGGGTCACCTGGTCGGTCGCTGCCGCGTAGGCGAATACCGACTGTGGCCCGAGATGCGGCTGCTTGGGCCAGCGTGCCAATGCCTCGAATCCAACGGTCGCTCCGGTGGGCAACGACACGATGGGCTGAAAGACGGGCGCCACGCCGACACCCGTCACGGCGTCGTCGAGGTCGCGGTGCCGGGCGTCCGTTTGCGGCTGCGCCCCGTTACCGAGCATCCGTGATCCGCCTTCCTCGACTGCCGGTCGCCGGAGGGCGCCGATTTCCCAGCGGCCCCCCACCGGGCAAGAGAGCGTCGTCGCCCTCGACCGGCGGCGAACCACTCGCCGAATCCGCATAGTTAATTTCTCAAACTCGGAGCAGAGGAATCATAGCGGCCAAATCGCGCCAGACCGACAGCGACATCGCGTTGCTCGCCAAAAAATAATTCGACGTTTTCGTCCACAAAAGCCCGGTTTATGTCAGCAGCACCGTTTGCCAGATTGTCGAGGCCGGTCCGCCAGGATCGGCGCTGTGCGCGCATGGGTGCAGATCCAGCAATTGACGCCGATGTCGGATCGGTGAGGCGACCTACGCGCCACTACCCGGGCGGCGTCACCCGGTCGATCAGTCGATCCGGATGCGCCGCAAACGACGAAATCGCCCGGTCCGTTGGAACGGACCG
>NZ_JBEVLO010000260.1:0-16792 GCF_040509115.1 Mycobacterium sp.
CCAGCTGGTAGAACGATTGCGGCGCAACGCCGGTGGCTACCAGGCTCAGCATCATGCGGGTGAACATGTCGGGCAGGTTGAGTTGGCCGGCGTAGGTGGTGTCGGCCAGGATCATGTCGCAGCGGAACACCGACACGGGTAGGCCGTAGTGCTGGTGGGCCTCGCGGAGCAGCACTTCGCCGCCCCACTTGCTGTTGCCGTAGCCGTTGGCGTAGGTGTCGTCGACGGGGCGGGTGGCGCTGACCACGCGGACGTCGGCGTCCTCGTCGTTGTCGGCGGGGTCGATGCCCGCACCGACGGCGATGGTGGACACGTAGACGAAGGGCTTGATCTTGGTGGTGAGGGCGATGCGGATGAGTTCGGCGGTGCCCAGCACGTTCGGCGCGAACAGTTGGCGGTAGGGCAGGACGTGGTTGACCAGGGCGGCCGGGTCGACGATCAGGTCGACGGTGTCGGCCAGCCGCTGCCAGGTGGTGTCGTCGAGGCCGAGGTTGGCCTCGCCCTTGTCCCCGGCGAGCACTTCGAGGTGCTCGGCGGCCAGCTCACGGTAGTGGGCCAGCAGGGTCGGGTCGCCGCTGTCGAAGGTGGCGTCGAGGCGGGCGCGGGCCTCGTCGTCGGACTTGGCGCGGATGAGGCAGATGACGGTGCCGTCGACGAGGGCCATGCGTTCGAGCCAGTCCAGGGCGAGGTAGCGGCCGAGGAATCCGGTGGCGCCGGTGAGCAGCACGGTGCGCACCTCGGAGGACGGGCCAGGGATCGACGTCGCGGCGGCCAGGGTCTCGGCATCGACGAACTCGTCCAAGGTCAGGTCGGCGGCGCGCACCACGGTGGCGTCGCGACCGTGAATCGCGTCGTAGGTGGGCCGCTTGCTGGCACCGGCGCGCTGCGCCTCGACGTAGGCGGCGATCGCGGCCAGGTCGCTGGCGGGGCTGACGATCACGCCGACGGGGACGTCGACGTCGAAGATCTCGTGCAGCAGGTTGGCGAAGGTCAACGCCGACAACGAGTCTCCACCGAGGTCGGTGAACGCTGCGTCGGCGGCCACGTCGGAGGCGGCCGCACCGAGCAGCGCTTTCGCGGCCCGGCTGACGGTCTCCAGGACGGGCTGGTCGGCACCGGCCTGCCGCAACGCCCGCAGTTCGCCTGCCTGACCGTCGGCCAGGTCGACGTACAGCTGTTCGAGCTCGGCGCCGTAACGCTCCTTCAACCGCGGCCACGCCAGCTTGCGAATGCCGGTCAGCAGACCGTTCTCCATGGTGAAGGGTGTGGTCTCCAGCAAGAAGTCGCGAGGAACCTCGTAGGACTGCAGACCCGCCGTCCGTGCGGCTTCCTTGAGCGAGGCGCCGATTGCGGACTTCAGTTCGTCTGCGCCGTACCGTGATTGAGCATCCTCGGTGGGCACCACCACGGCCAGTAGATACGGACGCGCACTGTTGCCGTACACGAAGATCTGCCGAACGAGTGGGCTGTCGCCCAATGCGGCCTCGAGCTTGGACACCGTCACGAACTCGCCCTGCGACAGCTTCAGCACGTTGTTGCGCCGGTCCACGTAGCGCACCTGATCTGGACCGGTCTCGGCGACGACGTCGCCGGTGCGGTAGTAGCCGTCGGCGTCGAACACCTCCGCAGTGACCTCGGGCCGCTTGTAGTAACCGGGGAACAGCTGATCGGATTTGACCAGCAGCTCACCGCGCGGGTGCGGCTGGTCGGTCGCGAAGTACCCCAGCTCGGGCACGTCCACCAGCTTGTAGTCGATCACCGGAGGACGACGGATCTGGCCGTCGACGAAGACCGCGCCCGCCTCTGTCGAGCCGTAGCCCTCGACGAGGTGCATGTCGAGGAACTTCTCGACCCACGTCTTGAGCTCGGGCGAGATGGGGGCGGAGCCGGTGATGGCGCTGACGAAACGGCCGCCGAGCAGGCTCTGCCGCAGGTCGACGAGCACCTGATCGTCATCGACGCCGCCGCGGCGGTCCACCTCGCTGACGTACTCCTGGTACAGCATGTCCCAGATGCGCGGCACGAAGTTGAGCTGCGTCGGGCGGGCCATGGCCAGGTCGTCGAGGAAGGTGGACAGGTCGCTTCGGGCGGCGAAGTAGACGATGCCGCCGCTCGCCAGCGTGCCGTAGAGGATGCCGCGGCCCATCACGTGGCTCATCGGAAGGAAGCCCAGGGTGATCGCGGGCAGTGCGCCCTGGCTGTCGTCCCAGTGCGAGTTCGAGCCAGCGCGCCACATGGTGGCGACCTTGTGCGACGGGTACATGGCGCCCTTGGGCGCGCCGGTGCTGCCCGACGTGTAGACGAGTAGTGCCAGCGGGTCGGCGTCGTCGGTGGTGACGGCCGACGGGCTCGGCAGGGCTCGACCGCGGGCGAGGACGTCGGCCATGGTCTCGACGACGACGTCGGTGCCCCGCAGCCGCGCCGTGGCGGCGGCGACGGCGTCGCGGTGGTCGTCGACCTCGGGCCGCACGTCGAACACCACCAGACGCTTGGCGGTGTTACCGGCCAGGATGAGTTCGACGGCGTCGGCGACGTAGTCAATGCTTGACGCCACCAGGGTGGGCTCGGTCTCGGCGACGATCGGCTGGAGTTGCCCGGCGGGTGCGCTGGTCTGCAACGGCACCGAGACCGCGCCCAGTTGCGTCGTGGCGGTGTCGACGACCGTGTAGTCGACGCTGGCGAAGCCAAGGATGGCGATCCGGTCGCCGGGGTGCACCGGGTCGTCGCTCAGCGCGGCAGTGAACGCCTGGATCCGCTCCCACAGTTCGCCGTAGCTGACGGTGTCGAAGCGGGGCTGCAGTTCGGCGACGGTGCGGCCGGAGTCGTCGGTGACGAATTCGACGGCCCGCTCGCCGAGGGCAGGCCGGTCGGCGTAACCCGTCATGACCGTACGAACGACGTCGGGCAGGCGCAGATCGGGCTGGTCGGCGGCGGCGCTTACGGTGTCGTCGGGCTTTGCGGCGGCGAACTGTTCGTCGTCGGAGTACAGGTCGGCGATGCGGCGCTCGAGGCGCGCTTCGCGAGTATCGGTCGACATCGGGAATCCTCTGCAACATGAAAGAAGTTCTATGCGGCGGGCCCCATTGCCTCACCAAAACGAAACAACGTTAGCAAAACTAAAGATATGCCCCAAATGCCTGACCTGCCAGTTTCCTGTGAGCGAGGCCACTTTCGACAACGTTCGCCCACGGTGGTTATAGTGGCTAAGTAATTCAACGAGAGGCACTACGATGACCCGAACCAACGACGACGCCTGGGATCCGGCCACCAGCGTGGGGGCCACCGCGACGATGGTGGCAGCCGCGCGGGCGATCGCCACCACCGACGGACTGATCGACGATCCGTTTGCCGTGCCGCTCGTCAGCGCGGTCGGAGTCGACTTCCTCACCCGCTGGGCCACCGGCGAGCTCACTAGCGCCGACCTCGACGCCGACGGTGCCACCTTCGGCCTTGCGCAGATGCCTGCCGCGATGGCGGCGCGGACGCGCTACTTCGATGCGTTCTTCGCCGACGCCGCCAAGGCGGGCATCAGGCAGTTCGTGATCCTGGCTTCCGGTTTGGACGCGAGGGCCTATCGACTGGACTGGCCGTCGGGTACGACGGTGTACGAGCTCGATCAGCCCGAGGTGATCGCGTTCAAGACGACGACGCTGAGCGCCCTCGGCGCCGCCCCGAAGGCAGACCAGCGCACGGTCGCCATCGATCTGCGCGACGACTGGCCGAGCGCGCTGAAGGCCGCGGGCTTCGACACCGCGAAGCCGTCGGCGTGGATCGCCGAAGGGCTGTACGGCTACCTGCCGCCGGACGCGCAGGACCGTCTTCTCGACGCCATCACCTCGCTCAGCGCACCCGGCAGCAGGCTGGGAAGTGAGGCCGTGCCGAACACCGCGGCCTTCGACACCGAGGAGGCCCGCGAGATGATGCGCGAGTCGACGGCCAAGTGGCGTGACCATGGCTTCGACCTCGACTTCGCCGACCTGACGTTCCAGGGCGAGCGCAACGACGTCGGCGAGTACCTCGACGGCCTCGGCTGGACATCGGTCGGCACGCGGATGGCCGCGCTGCTCGACAGCCACGGCTTCGAGGCCATGCCGGACGGCGACGACGACCGACCGACCATGAACGGCGTCACGTACTTCACCTCGACCTTGACCTCTTCGCAGTCCTGACCGGCCGCAGTCCTGACCGGCCAGTCCCGACCGGGAGTCACGCCGCCGAGCGGGCGGCCGCCATCTCGAGTTCGGCCTCGTAGGCCCCCTCGCCGCGGCCCAGGGAGAACGTGGCCGCGGTCATGGCCGCCACCGCGATGACGAGGGCGATGAGCTCGTAACCCCCGACGTCGAGTTCCTCACCGAGCAGGACGGCGCCGAGGACGACGGCGACGACGGGTTCGAGGACCAGCATGGTCGGCACCGACGTCTGCAGCGCCCCGGCGTGGAAGGCGGACTGCTGCAACAGCGTGGCGACCACGCCGAGCAGGACCAGCGCGTATGGGGCCGGGGTGGCCAACAGGCCCATGGCCCCACGCTCGTTGAGCAGATGCATGACGATCTTGGTGAGAACGGCAACCACCCCGAACAGCACGCCGACACCGACGGCGAACAACACTGCGCGCGGTGAGCCCTCCAGACGCCTGGCGATCAGAACGCAGCCGACGATCAGCACGGCGCAGCCGACTCCGACGATCGCGGACACGGCCACCGACGCGGTCTTGTCCGGTGGGCCAGGACGGGCGAGAAGCACGAACAAGGCCAGCGACAGCGTGAGGAGGCCCGCCCACAACCACTCCCTGCGGGTGACGCGACGACCGGCGAGGCGCGCGCTGAGGGGCAGTGCGAACAGCAGGGCCGACACCAGAAGGGGCTGAACCAGGATCAGCGACCCCTTGACCAGCGCGAGGGCCTGAAATCCGTAACCGGCGACGGCGACGCCGGTACCGGCCCACCAGATCGGTCGCCGCACCAGGGTGACGAACATGCGCGTGCTCACGCTCTCGTCGGCTGGTACGTCCATGGTGGCGCGCTGCCGCACGACTATGCCGATGGCCATGCACACAGCCGCACACAGCGCGAAGAGGACGACCAGTCCGTGGCCCAACAACGTCCTCGACACCCTTCACCGGTGATGCAATCGTCCCCTGCCCCTACACCGTAGAGGTGCGGCTACCGGGCTTCGAGTCGAGCGTCCTCTGCGGCGTCCTCACGTGCGGCGGGATCGATTCGGTCGCTGACCTTGGCGACGACGGTGTCGACGCGGTGCACGGCCGCGTCGCACAGATTGCGGACCCTGTCGCCCGCAGTGTCGACGTCGTCCGCGGCGCTCATGAGGTACGACCGGACATTGACCCGGACCCGGTCCGTCACGCGGCGGATTCGACGGCGGAGCCGGTCGTCGACCTCGATGGTGACGTAAGGCAGTACTCGAATTGCCATTGCCCACTCCCACTCGGATGCCGATGCGATCGATTTCCAGGTTAACGGAGGTGGCGTAGTTCACAACGTGACCTCCGTCGCCGCGCCACGGGACCGCCCGGCGGCGTCACCTCCGGAGGAATAAGCGGGTCTAGGGCGGGTTGATGCCACCATGCGCGCAGTCGTCTACGACCCCGGTCAACCATCGAACCTCCGTCTGTCCGACGTCGACGAACCCGTCGCCACCGAAGCCGAGGCGCTCGTCGACGTCAAGGCCGTTGGGTTGAACTTCGGTGAGATCCATTGGATCGACCGTGCGCGTCGACCGGGCGAGGTACCCGGGTGGGATGCCGCTGGCGTGATCGCCGCGGCCGCAGCCGATGGCTCAGGACCGCCGGTCGGCAGTCGTGTCGTCACCTTCAACGGCGCGGGTGGCTGGGCGCAGCGTCGCACCGTGGCGACGGAAAACCTTGCCGTGCTACCGGATTCGCTGGACTTCGGTGTCGCGGCGGCGCTTCCGGTCGCCGGGGTGACGGCGCTGCAGGCGATCCGCGCCTTGGGTCCGGTGGTCGGCAGGCGTGTGTTGATCACCGGCGCGTCCGGCGGGGTCGGTAGGTTCGCGGTGCAGCTGGCCGCGCGCGCGGGCGCCCACGTCATCGCGGCGGTCGGCTCCCCAGCCCGGGGCGCGGGTCTCGTCGACCTCGGCGCGGACGAGGTGGTGGTGGGCCTGCACGGCACCGACCCCGTCTTCGGTGTGCTCGACAACGTGGGCGGTGCCCTGCTGACGGAGGCGTTCGCGTTGGTCGGTGACGGTGGGTCGCTGCTATCGATCGGCATGGCCTCGGGTGAACCGTCGACCATCGACTTCGAGGCCGAACGTCGCCGCGGTGCCCGAAAGCGGTTGGAGCCGTTCCAGGTCAGGACTCCGTTCGCTGCGGATCTCGACTATCTGGTGAAGTTGGTGGCGGCGGGTGAACTCGACCCGCAGATCGGTCTGCGCGCGTCGTGGGAGGACGTCGCAGACGCAGCAACGGCGTTGCTCGCCCGCGAGGTCGCGGGCAAGGCCGTGCTGGACGTGCGGTAGGTCAGCCTCCGAACAGCTCGCGCATCGCAGGCCCGAGGCCGGCGCGACTGGTCACACCCAGCTTGGGGAAGATGCGGTAGAGGTGCGCACCGACGGTGCGAGGCGACAGGTACAGCTGGGCGGCGATCTGCTTGTTGGAGTGTCCCGCCGCGGCGAGTTCGGCAATTCGCCGCTCTTGGGCGCTGAGCGCGACGGTGTTGGCGCCGGAGCGCTTGACTCCGCCGCCCGCCGCCCGGAGTTCGGTCCTCGCCCTGTCGGCCCACGGCTGGGCGCCGAGCGCGTCGAAGCCGTCGGCGGCGAGGAGCAGGGCGGCCCTCGCCTCGGAGTGGTGGCGTCGGCGTCGCAGCCACACCCCATGGGCCAGCCGAATCCTGTTCTGCTCGAACGGGAACTCCGCGGCGGCCGAAACCGACAGCGCTGACTCGTAGAGCGCCCCCGCTTCCCCATCGGGCGCGGTCATCGCTTGCGCCGCGATGACGAGCATCTCCAAGCGTGGCGAGATCCCGTCCAGCCGGAGCCGCAGGGCGGTCTCGGCATGGGCCCTGGCGTCGTCGAGCCTGCCGGTGTGGACTGCGGCTTCCACCAGGTCGAGCAGCCCGTCGACCGCTTGGTGGACGTAAGGGGGGAACTCCCCTGCGGCAGCGATGCGCGTCGACGCGGCGAAGGCCGCCTCGTAGTCGGCCTCGGCCAGCGCGACCAGAACCGCGATTCGCTTGGCGAAGCCAAGCAGCAGGCCGATTCGCCGGGGGCCGGCCCAGGCCGAGACTTCCGCCGCGCACCGTCTGGCCGCCGCGACGTCGCCGACACCGGCCGCGCGCAGGCCGTCGTAGGCGATGAATTGGCAGCGGAACAGCTCGTTGCGATGTATGGTGGTCAGCTCCACCCCCAGCCGCGCCGACTCGCAGGCCTCCGTCCAGCGGCCGGACGCGATCTGGTCGAGCAACAGCAGGTGCAGCATCGTCATGGCATTGGTGACGGCGCCGCGGTCACGTTCTCTTTCGAAGAGACGCACCAGCGTGGTCCGGTAGTCGCCCAACGCGTCGACGTAGTACGCCGTCACTGCCAATCGCATCACCTCCCACGGCTCCATGGCGTTCAGGGCGTCGCGGTGATCGACGAGCCGGGCCCGAACGGTGTGCCCGCGGCGGGCGAGGTCACCCCAGGCGTCGCGGTACAGCAGCGCCACTGCGTCGATGCGGTCGGCGACGCGGTCGACGGCATCATCGGTTTGCCGCCACAGCTCGGCATCCCCGGCGTACTGCGTGATCGCCAGCAAGAGGTTGACCAGCCGGGAGGTGGTCGCGTCGTCGAGCTCGTCGGCGCCGCGCAGAGCGCGGAGGATGCGGCGGTGCGTGCCGACGACTTCGCCGTCGCGGTAGAGGGCGAGATAGGCGCCGGTCAGCACGGCTGACACCATCTCAGCCGAATTCCCTTGACTATCAACCGTTTCGTCCATCAGCGCCTGCGCATCGTCGAAGCGGCTCGCTTGAGCGGCGACGAACGCTGCTTCGGCCCTCAATGCGTCGCGTCTGGCGGGTTCGGTGGACAGCTCGCAGGCTCGGCGCAGCCAATCGACGGCGACTGCCGCACCGCCGCGTCGGATGGACAGCCGGGCGGCCCCGTCGAGCAGGTCGGCGACCGTCTGGTCGGGCGCGGTCGTGGCGGCACTCAGATGTGTGGCGCGCCGCACCAGCACGTCGTCGTAGAGCCGGGCCAGGTGGGCGTGCGCGTCGCGCCGTTCGGCTGCACCCGCCTGGTGGATCACGGCAGCACGCACCAGCGGGTGACGAAACACGATGTTCCCCAACGGATCCACCGTCAGGAGGTCGAGATCGATGGCCGGCTGGACGTCTGTCATGGCGTATCGCGAGGCCGAGTCGCTTGACGTGTTGGCGCGCGCGCCGTCGAGGGCGGCCCGCAGGAGTTCGGCGCGCACTCTGGGATCCAGCTGACGGAGTCGGCCGCCGAACACGGTGACCAGCCGATCGGTGAGCGGCATCGCGTCCTCCGAGCGCCATGCGCCGATCTGGCCGGCGTTGCGTGGAAGTTCTTCTAATGCAAGAGGATTGCCCTCGGCAAGATCAAGGATCGCCTGCCGGGTCGCGGGGCTCAACGGCAGCGCCATCCGGTCGACGATCTTCGCGGCGTCCCCCGCGCTGAGTGGGCCGAGTACCAGTTCCTGCCAGCCTGCGGTCGAGAACTCGGAGCGCGAATGCGGTCGATGCGAGGCGACGATCCGCACCCTCGGGTCCGACGCGCGTCGGCCTGCCGCACTGAGCACGGTGGCACTCAGGTCGTCGAGCCACTGCACGTCGTCGACGATCAGCAGCACGGGTTGGTCGCGGGCCGCGGCCCTCAACAGGTTGAGCACGGCGATGGCCAGTGGCATCGCCGATGGCGCCCGCACGGGGTCGGCACCGAAGACCGGCGCCAGTACGTCGCGGTCGTGGTCTTCGAGGCGGGCCAGCACGTCACGTAGGTCGAACACCATCTGGTTCAGGCCGCCGAGGGTGAAGGGCCGCTCGGCCTCGACGCCGATCGCCCGAAGCACCCGCCAGCCGTCGGCAGTGGCCCGCGTGCCCAGTTCCATGGTCAGGGCCGTCTTGCCGACCCCGGCCTCGCCACGGACGGCTAGCGCGCCGGCTTCGGATCCGTTGACGAACCGGGCCAACTCGGCCAGCTCATCGTCCCGGCCCACCAGGCCGACCCCCGCACCCACATCTTCGTTCTACGGCATGGCGGCCGGAGATGGAGTCATCGATGCGGTCATCGTGCAGTCATTCGACCGATGTTCGAGTCTGGCCAACGGCGGAACGTATGGGTCATGGACATGAACCTCACCAACAAAGTCGTCGTGGTCACCGGCGCAAGCAAGGGCATCGGACTGGCCGTCAGCCAGGCCTTCGTCGCCGCCGGAGCCTTCGTCATCGCGGGCGCCCGGCACAACACTCCAGAACTGCAGGCGCTGGAAGCCGCCGGGTCGGCCACCTTCATCGCCGCCGACCTCGCCACACCGGAGGGCCCGCGGGCTCTACTCGCCGCGGCCGCCGAACGGGGCGGCGTCGACGTCCTGGTCAACAACGCGGGCGCCGTCGCGACCCGGTTCGACGGCATTCTCTCGGTCACCGACGATGAGTGGGACGCCGCTCTCTCGCTCAACTTCCTGTCCGCGGTCCGCACGACGCGCGAGGCGATCCCCCAGATGCTGACGCGCGGCGGCGGGGCGGTCGTGATGATCGGCTCGGTCAACGCCACCCTTCCCGAGTGGAACATCGTCGACTACAGCGCCACCAAGGCCGCTCTGGCCAACTACGCAAAGAGCTTGTCGAAGGAGTTCGGTCCCCGAGGGATTCGCGTGAACACCGTCAGCCCCGGCCCGGTGTCCACCGACCTGTGGCTGGGTGGAGACGGGGTGGCGGCGAAGTTCGCTGCCGCCAACGGCGCCACCCCCGACGACATCGTGGCATCTGTCTCGGCAGGCGCACCGACTGGACGATTCACCACCCCGCAGGAAGTCGCCGACCTTACGGTGTTTCTGGCAAGCAGTCGCTCGGGCAACACCACCGGTTCCGACGTGCGCATCGATGGCGGCTACGTCGCCACCCTCTGATCCCCCACCACCCAGCACCAGAAGGGAACCCGGGAATGGATCACGGCTGGCGTGACGTCGCCGACGTCACGCTGGAGTGGTTGGCGGGCAAGGGATTCTGACCTGGCCCTGGCCAGGCAGGCACGAAGGCATGGATCCGCACGGCATCGCCACGTAGCGTCGAAGTCATGAGCACGCTGACGGACACCAAGGTCGCCGCCGCACTGGACCGGATGTACGCCGAATCCCAGCAGCAGATGGCCGCCCTGCGCAACGACGGCCGCTTCGCCGAGCTACACGACGCCACCCCACAGGAACGGGCCGACGCGCTGAGCGACGTCTACATGCCCGTCACGCCCCAAGCGGGTCGGCTGCTGTACTCACTGGTGCGGGCCACCCGCCCGGACACCGTCGTGGAGTTCGGTATGTCGCTCGGTCTGTCCGGAATCCATCTCGCGTCAGCGGTCAAGGACAACGGCGCGGGCCGGGTGGTCACCACCGAACTCAGTGCCGCGAAGGTGCAGGCGGCCAAGAAGAACTTCGCCGACGCAGGCGTGGCCGACGTCATCACGGTGCTCGAAGGCGATGCGCTGGAGACGCTCAAGACGCTCGACGGTCGCGTCGGCTTCGTGTTGCTCGACGGGTGGAAGGAGTTCTACCTTCCCGTCGTCCAGATCCTCGAACCGTTACTGGCGCCGGGCACCCTGATCGTCGCCGACAACACCAGCATGGCCGCCGCCCAGCCGTACCTCGATTACGTGCGAGACCCGGCCAACGGCTACGTCAGCGTGAACTTCCTCGCCAGGGACACCGACAGCATGGAGATCACCTGCCGGGTGTGACGCCCCAGCCCGACGGGTAGGTGCCCCTCATGGCCCTTCCCGAATTGCCGTCTGTTCTCCGGTTGCCGGTTCAGCTCGCCGAGTCCGCACTGTTGGTGTTCGGCGTGAGAATCGGCACCGAAGAGCCGCCCCACTCCACGCAAGACCTGGGCGACGGCGTTCAACTGCGGCACTACCAGGCGCGCATCGCCGCCGAGACCACCGTGACGGCGGGCGAGGAGGCTGCCCGCAATGCGGGCTTCCGCCGGCTGGCGGGTTACATCTTCGGCGGCAACCGCCAACGAACGAAGATCGACATGACCGCGCCGGTGGCGCAGCAGGTGGGTGTGAAGATCGCGATGACGGCTCCGGTGGCGCAGTCGTCGGCATCGGGCGATGACTGGGTGATCCGGTTCTACCTGCCGTCACGGTGGACGATGGCGGAGTTGCCGCTCCCCGACGACGAGCGGGTCCGCCTCGTCGAGGTACCCGCGGAGACCTACGGCGTGCTCCGGTTCACCGGTGACCGCCAGCCGAGTGCGGTCGCCGCCAAGACGACGCAACTACAGAATGCGTTGCACGCCTACGGTTTCGACGCGACGGGTGATCCGATCGCATGGTTCTACGACCCGCCGTGGACGCTACCGTTCCTGCGCCGCAACGAGGTGGCGATACCCGTCAGCTGAGGTGCGCGAGGTTCTGCACCGAACGTTCCACGTCGCCCCTGATCAACCGCGCGACGAGGTTGCCGATCGGACCGTTGAGCACGGCGCCACTGAGGTCCGCGACGAGATGGAAGGTGGTGCCGGGATCGTTGTCGGCGATGTCGGTGCGCAACGAGATCTGGACTCCGCCGAACCCCCTTCCACACATCGCGATGTGTCGGGGCTCGTCGTACTCCGTGACCTCCCAGTGGATGGTGTTCCGGAAGCCCTTCACCTTGATCAACGACGAGACCTTGGTGCCCTTCTCGATGACGTCGGGCACCGGACTCTTCCACCCGCCGAAGATGGTCAGCCACTCGTCGAATCGGCCGAGGTCCGAGGCCAGGGCCCAGGCCTTGTCGGGTGAGAGGTCGGAGGTCACGGACACGTCGACACTGGCCATGCCTTACTTCTACCCGACCAGCGACGCTTCTACCCGGCGGGCGGCGCCACGGCTGGGGGCGCAGCGGCAGGCGCGGGAGGGGGTGGAACGCCCACGCCGAGCACTCTGAGCAGGTCCGGCTTCATCGCCAGCAGCTGCGAACCCCAGTATCCCCAGCTGTGCGTGCCGTCGTTCGGGAAGTTGAAGACGGCGTTGCGCCCGCCTGCGGCGAGGTACCGCTTCTGGAATTCCTTGTTGGTACTGATGGTGATGTTCTCGAGGAACTGCGCGCTGTACTGGACCCCGAAGTCGCCTGGCACGTCCAGATCCGACGATCGGCCGTTGCCGCAGTAGACCCAGATGGCGGTGTTGTTGGCGACCAGGGTCGGGATGTTGACCATCGGGTCGTTGCGCCGCCAGGCCGGGTCACTGGAGATTCCCCACATGTCGGTGGCGTTGTATCCGCCCGCGTCCTTCATGGCGAAGCCGATCATCGTGGGCCACAGCCCCTGGGACGGGTTGAGGAAGCCCGACAGCGAGCCGGCGAAGATGAACTGGGTCGGGTAGTACGCGGCCAGCGTCAACGCCGCACCGCCGGACATGGACAGGCCGACGACCGCGTTGCCGGTGGGTGCGACGCCCTTGTTGGCGGCCAGGAACCCAGGCAGTTCCCGGGTCAGGAACGTCTCCCACTTGTAGGTCAGGGTGCCGTTGGCGCCCTTGGCGGGCTGGTACCAGTCGGAGTAAAAGCTGGACTGGCCGCCGACCGGCATCACCACCGACAGGCCGGACTGGAAGAACCACTCGAACGCGGCGGTGTTGATGTCCCAACCGCTGGCGTCGTCCTGCGCGCGCAGACCGTCGAGCAGGTAGACGGCGTGGGGGCCGCCGCCCTGGAATTCGACGCGGATGTTGCGTCCCATCGACGGCGAGGGGACGTCGAGTTGTTCGATGGGCAGGCCTTCCCGCGAGTACGCGGCCGCCGTCGGTGTCAGTCCGAGACCGCCGAGAAGGGCCGGCAG
Source organism: Mycobacterium sp. (assembly GCF_040509115.1). Taxonomy (GTDB): domain Bacteria; phylum Actinomycetota; class Actinomycetes; order Mycobacteriales; family Mycobacteriaceae; genus Mycobacterium. Next base: position 13,014 of record NZ_JBEVLO010000260.1, read on the forward strand.
CATTGCGACGATGAGCGCGGCCACCACCAGCCGACGCGACCACACGCGTCGAATTCCACCAACGATCGTCGCCAACAAGGCCGAATCCCATCTCTCGCACAGATTGATGTTCACCAGCCAACCGCGGCCCGGAAAACCGCCCGTGCTGCCGCACCGGGTGTAATCCTGTTGTTATCAAGGCGTTTCGAGATCGAGTCCGCCTGGCGTGTTGCGAACACGCCGGGTGACTACTGTGTGGCACGCTTCAATAGACTGTGAATTTCCTCGTGAAGCGCGCCAGTGGCCGTCAATAACGGCAAACTTTGACCAAACACAGAAGGAGCGAGTACATGTCAGTTACCGGAGTACCCCGCCACACGGCGCGTCGCATCACGGGCGGGGCCCTCGTTGCGGGCGGCCTGCTCGGTGGGGCGCTGTTCGGTTCATTGCCGTCGGCCTTCGCCAACGAGGACCCCAATCTGAATCCACCGAACTGCAGCGCTGCCGATCTCGAGGGCGTGAAGTCGGGCGTGGACGCGGCGACGTCGGCCTACCTGTTCAGCCATCCGGACTACAACTACTTCGTGACGAGCCTCGAGGGACTGCCCAAGGACCAGGTCAGCACGCAGATGAAGGACTACCTCAACCAGCACCCGGACACCAAGAACGACATCACCGGAATCCGTCAGCCGCTGGTCGACCTCAAGAACCGCTGCGGCGGAACCCCGTAGCGCCCCACGCCGTAGTTCGCTGACGAGGGCCGGGTCCTCATCCCACGCCGCTCAGAATCTGCGTCGTCCGCCACCAGACGAGGGCGCCGAACAGAAGCAGCAGCGCGATTGAGCACCCGGCCTGAATCAGCGCCCGGTTGGCCCGCGGTTCGTAGGCGTACAGCCAACCGATGGCAGCGCCGGTCACGAGTCCGCCGACGTGGCCCTGCCAGCTGATCGAGGGCACCACGAAGGTGATTACCAGGTTGATCACGATCAGCCCGACGATCCACTTCATGTCGAAGTTGAGTTTCCGCGACAACGCCAACGTCGCGCCGAACAGGCCGAAGATCGCGCCAGAGGCCCCGAGAGTTCCGGTGCTGATCGGGCTCAGGAAGTACACCAGGACCGAACCGCCGAGAGCGCTCAAGAAGTACAGCGCGATGAAGCGGGTCCGCCCCAGCCACTGCTCCAGCGCGGGTCCGACCACCCACAGCGCCCACATGTTGAACAGGATGTGCATCACGTCGGCGTGCAGGAAGGCCGAGCTCAGCAGTCGGTAGAACTGGTCGTACGCGGCGATGCCCTCCGGCCAGAGCACGAAGTCCCGATACACGGCAGGCACGGCCTTCTGCAGGACGAACATCACGACGCTCGCCGCGATGAGCACGTACGTGACGATCGGCGTGGCGCCGCGGAGGGCCCGCGGCTTGCGGACGGTCTTCGCGCCTTCGTTGACGCAGTCGACGCACTGGTGACCGACGGCGGCGGAGCGCATGCAGTCGGGGCAGATGTAGCGCTGGCACCTGGCGCAGCTGACGAAGGTGCCACGGTCGGGATGCCGGTAACAGCTCGGCGCCGCAGCGGGCGAACTCGGCATGCTGGGTGTGCTCACCCCACGATTCTCCCCCAGGTGCCGCCGGGCCCCCTACACCCGCCAGAGCGCTTCCTGCGTGGTGCTGGCGACCAGCGCGCCCGCAGCGTCGTACATGGACCCGGCGACCAGCCCCCTGGAATCGCTGTTGTTGAGCGACCGGACTTCGTAGCGGTGCCAGTGATCGGGCACGAAGGGGCGGTGGAACCACACCGCGTGGTCGAGGCTCGCCGCATAGCCGACGTCCAGAGCCAGCGGCGTCCCCGGCGGACGGGCGACGGGGACCGGGCCGAAGTCCGACAGGAACGTCAGGGCGCAGGCCCGCACCAGGGGATCGTCCTCGATCGGGTCCTTTGTCCTGATCCAGAACGGCGGCACCACGAAGGGTGAGTCGTCGTCCGGGGTCGCGCGGACCTCGAACCGCTTCGCGAAGCCCAGGTCCCGCACCTTGGGGACGGCGTCGTCGAACTCGATGCCGGGGATCGGCGATGGGTGCCAATCGGCGCCGTCCTCGGGACGATGGAACGACGCGATCATCTCGAGGATGGTGTTGCCGTTCTGGACGGCGGTCACCTGGCGAGTGTCGAATGAGCGGCCGTCCCTGGTCCGCACGACGTGCAGTTCGACGTCGACACCGTACTGACCACCGCGGACGAAGTAGAGGTGCAGGGACTGCGGGAGTTTGTCGGGTTCGACGGTGGCACCCGCGGCCGCGAGGGACTGCGCGGCGATCAGCCCACCGAAGAGGCGGTTGCCGGGTCCGGCGGGCGGCGGTTGCGAGGTGACGAAGACGTCGCCGTCTCGTTCGAAAGTCAACAACCGGGCCAGCCAGCTGGGCTCACCGAACTTGACACCTGTCATCGGTTGCACAGCGTAGCTGGCTCTCAGTGGGCGTACTGATCGACGACCACCAGGTAGATCGCGATGACCAACGGCGGCGCCGCCAGCGGAATCCACGGCAGCCCCGCCGGGATCACCGCGCCCAGCATCGCCGCGGCGCAGAGCCCGGCCGCGCCGAGCACGGTCGGGACGGTCAGCGCGGGCTCCTGGCCCGTGGCGTGCCGCAGCGCCAGGTACCCCACGGCAGCCAACCCGGCCAGCGCGGCGACCACCGGCGCCGGGTCGGACACCGCGAACGCCACCACGGTCGCGAGCACTGCCAGCGTCGCCGCCGCGCGGACGAGGAGGCCGACGAGCACCGAGGCGACGGCCACCCCCGTTGCGAGCAGTGCGGGCCCGTCGCCCTGCACGGCGCCCGCGGCGACCATCAGCAGACCGAAGGCGAAGGACAGTGCGCGTGTCACGTCATCTCCGGATCGGACGGTGGTCTGGAACCAGGTGCAGCACCTGGTCGAGGGTCGACTCGCCGGGCCAGGACACGACGTCGACGCCGATCGTGCGCATGTCGCGGTACATGAAGGAGCGCTGCATCGACCACATCCGTGCGATCAACGGGTCGGGCAGGTCGTCGAACGGCGCACCGTCCAGGACGTCGACGGCAACCACCAGGTGACCGCGGCGGCAGAGATCGATCAGCGCAAGGGCGAAGTCCGTGTCGAGGAGGGTGGAGAACGCGATCACGATGGCGCCGGGTGGGATCGCGGCCCTCGGCGCCAACGTTCCCGTCGTGGTCTCGTGCCCCGCCCCGGCCCCGAGAGTGGCGTCGAGCACCCGGTAGAACTGCCGCCTGCCGATGTCGGGGCCGAGCCAGCGGGGCGTGCCGCCCAGCGCGACAACGCCTGCCCGGTCCCCGTTGCGCAGCGCGCTCTGCACCACCTGCACCGCACCCCGGACGGTGCGTTCGGTGGCCTCGGTCGCGGGTCCCGGCGGCTGGGCGTAGGTGTCGACCATGGCGACGACGTCCGCGGCGCGCTCGCTGAGTCGTTCGGTCACGTGCAGGCTGCGACGGCGAGCACTGACCGGCCAGTTGACGGTCCGCAGCTGATCGCCGGGAACATAGCCGCGGATGTTGCCGTATTCGATTCCGCGGCCGACGTGCCTGGTCAGGTGGGTGCCGAGTCGGTCGAGCAGCTCGGTCCGCGGCAGGGCCGTGGATTGTGCTGGGGCGATGGGGAATACGAAGACGTCGGCCACCTCGACGCGGCCCGTCACGGCCCGTGCCGAGAGCAGTCCACCGCGTGCGACGACGTCGACCCCGACGGTGACCGGATACCGGCCCCACCGGTCGGCTGACAGTTCGATCACCATCCCCGTCG
>NZ_JBEVLO010000261.1:0-5024 GCF_040509115.1 Mycobacterium sp.
ACGGCAGGTGCGCGTTGAACGTCTCGCCGAGCACGCCGGCCAGCCAGGGGGCGACGGCGCCGCCCCCGAAGCGCAGGAAGCTGTAGGCGGCCGACGCGACGCCGCGCTCGACGCCCGTCGTTTCGCCGGTCGCTGCGTTCCTGCCCGCTGGAACTGCCTTCATCACGGTTTCGGTGATCAGGGTGTTGTTGACGCCGATGAAGAGGCCCGCGATGACGACGCACGTGGCGAGCAGTGCCCTGCTGTCGGTGCCGATCGCCATGACGGCAAGGAGTGCGGAGAACGCGAGCAGGTTGAGGATCAGCACGCGGATGGTGCCGAATCGGTGTTGCAGGCGCGGTGCCGCCACGACTGACGTGAACGCCAGCGCGAGGCCCCAGCCGAAGAAGATCAGCCCGATCTCGTGTGCGCTCATGTCGAGCGGGAACGGAGTGAAGGCCAGCAGCGTGAAGAAGCCGAAGTTGTAGAGCAGCGCGGTGACTCCGACGCCGAGCAACCCGCGGTGCTTCAACGCGCGGATGGGGTCGAGCAGGCTGGTGGTGTGCTTGGCGCGGGGCGTCGGGGGGAGCAGCACGGCGGTGACGACCAGCGCGATGGCCATCAGGACCGAGACACCGAAGAACGGTCCCCGCCAGGAGATCGAGCCGAGCACACCGCCGACCAGCGGGCCGACGGCGATGCCGAGCCCAAGCGCTGCCTCGTAGAGGATGATCGCCTGGGCCACCGAGCCCTTGGCCGCGTTGACGATGGTGGCCAGTGCCGTCGCGATGAACAACGCATTGCCCAGCCCCCAGAGTGCGCGCCAGCCGACGATGCCCATCACCGTGTCGGACATGCCTGCCAGTCCGGCTCCAGCGATGATGATGACCAGCCCGATCAACAGGGTGCGCTTGGGTCCGATCCGGCTGGACACCACGCCGGTGATCAGCATCGCGATGCCCATCACGGCCATGTAGCTGGTGAACAGCAGCGACACCTGCGAGGGGGTGGCGTCGAGGTTGTCGGCGATCGGCTTGAGGATGGGGTCCACCAGGCCGATGCCCATGAAGGCGACGACGGAGGCGAAGGCGACGGCCCAGACGGCCTTGGGTTGGCGCCACATGGGCGGGCTGCTCCTTTGCGGTTGGTGGGTTGGGTCAGCGATCGTGCTGCGCGTCGGTGAGGAGGGCGCGCATGACGCGGACCGCGTCGACGAGGGTCTGACGGTCGGCGTCTTCGAGGTGGTCCAGGTAGGGGTCGATGACGGCACCGCGATCGGTGCGCACCCGGGAGAGGACGTCCCTTCCCTTCGCGGTGATGCTGATCAGGACGGCGCGGGCATCGGCGGGATCCGTGATCCGCGACACCAATCCGGCCTGTTGGAGGCGGCGCACCTGAGTGGTCATCGTGGGTTGCGAGCAGTGATCGAAGGCGGCCAGGTCGGAGATGCGGGCCTCGCCCTGGTCTTCGATGGTCGACAGGAGGCGCGCCTGCGCATACGGCAGTTCCATCCTCACGCGCTGCGTGGCCAGTCGATTCAGCCTGGCAACCACCGAAAGCAGGTCGGCGGCGAGAGCGGTCTCGATCGCGGGTGGGGTCCCAGATGCAGGCATCGGTCCATATTTACATAGAGTTCCTATATACATCAAATGGAGCGCATCGTGGCGACGGTCACACCCGGCTGAGAAGGTTCTTGGTGCGGGGCTGGCAGAATCGAGAAATGGCTCAGACCGGCAGCGAGACCGGCGGCGCCGCACCAAGACGAACTGGGCGAACAACTGAACGACGAGCTGGCTCGATGCGGCCGGCCGAACTCGCACACGCGTCTGTGATGGCGGCCCTGTCCGCGGCGACCGCGATCATCGCCGTCGTCGTGCCGTTCGCCGCGGGACTATCCGTCCTCGGCACGGTTCCCATGGGCCTCCTGGCCTACCGATACCGGCTCAGGGTCCTCGTCGCCGCAACCGTCGCGGGGGGTCTCATCGCCTTCCTCATCGCCGGCTTCGGCGGCATGATGACGGTGTTCAACTGCGCCTACATCGGCGGGCTCACCGGCATCGTCAAGCGCCGCGGTCGCGGCACGCCCACCATCAGCGTCGTTGCGGTGCTGGCCGGGGGAGTGTTCGGCGTCCTCGGCATCGGCTTCCTCCTGGTGTTCTACCGCATCCGCGAGCTGGTCTTCGCGTCGATGACGGCCAACGTCAACGGGTTGGCCGCGGTCATCGAGCGCCTCGCCCGCCTCGACGCCTTCGCCGGCCTGCGCGACTTCCCACAGCTGCTGAAGGACGAGTTCGCGACCGCGCTGAGCTACTGGCCCGTTCTCATCCTCGCCTCGGGCATCCTCAGCATCACCGGCGTCACCCTCGTCGGCTGGTGGGCGTTGTCCCGGGTGCTGGTCCGCCTTTCCGGCGTCCCGGACGTGCACAAGCTCGACGCCATCGACGATCCCCGGCCCGCTGACCCCGTACCCGTCGTGCTCAGCGACGTCCGATACCGGTACGACGGCGCCGACCACGACGCCTTCGGCCCCGTGTCGATGAGGGTCGACGCAGGTGAACACCTCGCCGTCACCGGCGCCAACGGGTCAGGCAAGACCACCTTGATGCTGATGCTGGCCGGCCGCGAGCCGACGGGTGGAACCCTGGAACGGCCCGGCGCCGTCGGCCTCGGCAAGCCCGGCGGCACCGCCGTCGTCATGCAGCATCCCGAAAGCCAGGTGCTCGGCACCCGAGTCGCCGACGACGTCGTGTTCGGACTCCCGCCTGGCGCCGCCATCGACGTGGATCGGCTGCTCGCCGAGGTCGGCCTGGACGGCCTGGCCGAGCGCGACACCGGCGGGCTGTCGGGCGGCGAGCTGCAGCGGCTCGCGGTTGCGGCGGCGCTGGCTCGCGAACCGTCCCTGCTGATCGCCGACGAAGTCACCAGCATGGTGGACCAGCAGGGCAGGGAGGGCCTGATCGCCGTCCTGTCGGGACTCACCAAGAAGCACCGAATGTCGTTGGTGCACATCACGCACTTCAACGACGAAGCCGAGTCCGCTGGCCGGATCGTCGACCTCACGGGCAACGGCGGCACCGCCGACAACGTCGAGATGGTGACGACCGCGCCCGCCCCTGCGCCCACCAGCGACGCCCCCGGTCAATCCGGTTCGCCGCTGCTGGAACTCCGCGGCATCGGGCACGAGTACGGGCTGGGCACCCCATGGGCGTCCACGGCGCTGCGCGACGTCGACCTCGTGGTCAACGAGGGTGACGGCGTCCTGATCCACGGTCTCAACGGGTCCGGCAAGTCGACGTTGGCGTGGATCATGGCCGGCCTGCTGGCGCCGACCGCGGGCACCTGCCTGCTCGACGGTAAGCCGGTATCCGAACAGGTTGGCGCCGTGGCCATCTCGTTTCAAGCCGCACGCCTGCAGTTGATGCGTGGTCGGGTGGACCTGGAGATCGCCGGGGCCGCCGGACTCGACTATCACGACCATTCGCAGATCGTGCGTGCCCTGGCGATGGTCGGTCTCGATCCGACCATCGGACTGCGGCGCATCGATCAACTCAGCGGCGGGCAGATGCGCAGGGTCGTGCTGGCTGGTCTGCTGGCCCGCAAACCCCGCGTGCTCATCCTCGACGAGCCGCTGGCCGGGCTGGACGCCGCCAGTCAACGCGGGCTGCTTGGGCTGCTGTCGACCCTGCGCCGAGAGGCAGGCCTGACCGTCATCGTCATCTCCCACGACTTCTCGGGGCTGGAGGAGCTGTGCCCGCGCACCCTGCATCTGCAGAACGGCGCCGTGATGCCCGCCCCGACAACGGCGGGAGAGGTCCTGTGACCGCGACGGACAAGCGGCGCGACCGTCCACCGCGGCCGGTGGTCCTGCTGCGCCCCGTGCCGGGCCGCACCGTCATCCACCAACTATGGGCAGGCACCAAGCTGCTCGTCGTGGCCGGAATCGGCGTCCTGTTGACGCTGTACCCGGGCTGGTTGCCGATCGGGTTGGTCGGCGCGTTGGTCGTGGTGACCGCGTGGCTGGCCCACATCCCGGCCGGAGTGCTGCCGTCGGTGCCGAAATGGCTGTGGGTACTGCTGTTCATCGGGGCGTTGACCGCGTCGTTCGCCGGTGGCAGCCCGCACTTCACCGTCGGATCAGTGGATTTGGGGTTGGGCGGTCTACTGACGTTCCTCCGCGTGACCGTGCTGTCGATCGTCCTACTCGGGCTGGGCGGACTGGTGTCGTGGACCACCAACGTCGCCGAGGTCGCGCCCGCCGTAGCCAAACTCGGACGGCCGTTGCGGGCCTTCCGCATCCCCGTCGACGACTGGGCCGTGGCGATTGCCCTTGCGCTGCGTGCCTTTCCGATGTTGATCGACGAATTCCGAATCCTCTTCGCCGCCCGCAAGCTGCGGCCCCGCGAACCGGCCACCGGCGGCCGGGAGCGTAGACATCGCCTTGGCCGCGAAGTGATCGACCTGCTGGCCGCGGCCATGACGGTGACGCTGCGACGGGCCGATGAGATGGGCGACGCGATCACGGCCCGTGGTGGCGCAGGTCAGATCTCGGCGTTGCCGTCGCGACCGACGTGGATCGACGCCGTCGCGCTGGCGATCGTCCTGGCGATGGCAGGCGCATCGGTGTACGTCGAGGTGTTCACCTCGCTGGCGACCAGTCGCGTCTAGCGATCGGCAGTCGCCGACGCCTATCCGCGGCAACGCATTTGGTGTCCCACGCTCGTGGGGCGGGGACCGCTAGTTGGTCGTTGGTGGTGGGGGTTGGTAGGGGTCGTACCACCACCAGTCGGCGCGTTCTCCGGTGGGTCCGGGGCAGGGTTCGACCGCGGGTGGGGGTTGGGTTGGTGGTCGGGCGAGTGATCCTTGGCGCAGTGGTGTGCCGGTCTGGTCGAGGATGGTGAGGTGGTGGGCGTCGCCGGTGAGGGTGATGCCGCCGTGGTGGTGTAGGCGGTGATGGTGGGGGCAGAGCAGGACCAGGTTGGTCAGGTCGGTGGTGCCGCCGTCTTCCCAGTGCACCAGGTGGTGGGCGTGCAGGCCGCGGGTGGCCG
>NZ_JBEVLO010000262.1:0-13620 GCF_040509115.1 Mycobacterium sp.
GTCGTAGTGCGACAGTGCGTCGCCCATCATGCCTTGCCGCCACCAGTTGTCGATGATCGCCTGCGACGGCTCGACGCCTGGTTTGTCGTAGTTGTAGAACGGGCCCGAGGGCAGCGCCCGGTAGAACTCCGACCGATTGGCCCAGTCATCGGAGGACAGTGGCCAGCCGTGGCTGAACACGATCGGCTGCCCCGACCCCCAATCCTTATAGAAGATCTCGGTGCCATCGGTGGTGGTGATGGTGGCCATGGCGGTTCTCCCTACGTCTTGGTCGGTGGTGGTGGGTCAGTGGGGCCGGCGGCGGTGGCGTCGACGGGGTTGATGCGACCGACCACCAGTGGGTCGGCAGGGGTGAACGGGAACTGCGGCAGGTCGTCGATGTGGGTGTCGAACGCTGCTGCCAGCACCTGGCGGGTGTAGGCGCTCGCCGACGCCCGATAGCCGATGTCGGCGGGGAAGGGTTGGTCGAAGAAGATGAGGAAGTGCCAGTCTTCGGCACCGATGTTCTCGATGTGGTGGGGGTAGGCGGTCGGGATGAAGTACATGTCGCCAGCGGTCAGCGTCCAAGTATCCAGCGTGCCAGTAGGATTCATCACCGTCATGCGGGCATCACCGGAGCGGACGTAACCCATCTCGCCGGTGATCGGGTGCCAATGCGGTTCGCGCATACCGTCTTCGGTGACGCGCAACGAGTACATCGACATGTTCGTCAGCGCTGGCCAGAATTGGTCTCGAGCGAAGCGAGCGTTGCCGGTGGCGTAGTTCAGTCCCGGCGCTTGGGCCTCGATGTCGAATTTGTGGGGGTCGTCGAAGTGGGCCGACGCGGGGATGTCGGGATCGCCCACCCGCCGGGCGAGTTTGTGATCGGTGGTGTCTCGGCGGATCTTGGCTACGTCCGAGGTGGGCAGATCATAGGTGTTGCCCAACACTGCGTCGCTGAACGCCCCGAATGTTGCCCCGAAACCGAAGTCTTCCGGCCGTTCGTTGCGGAAGGCAATGATGAATTCGGCGACGTCAGCGCCAAGGTTCTCGATGTGGTGCAGCGAGCCGGAGTCGATGTGGAACATCTGGCCGGCGGTGACGATGAAGTTTGCGAACCTGCTGTGGTTGTCGAGCACCGACACCAGCGCGGTCCCCGACACGCAGTAGGTCAGTTCATTGGCGTTGGCGTGCCAATGTGGGGTCCGCATGGCACCGGGGTTGAGCACCACCCGTTTGATCGACAGGTTCTTCAAGATGGGCAGGTTGTCGACCGTCACGCGACGCATCGACCCGAGGTCGTTCTCCTCAACGATTTCGCCGTTGAGCAGTGAGATTGCGTGACTGCCGCGAGCAGCGGATGTGGTCATACGGCCCTCCTGGTGTGGCGAGTTCGCCCCTGGTCGACGACACCACGGTGTGTCGTGGACGCTGGCGGTGATCGACGGCGCCGGCAGCGGTAGTCCCGCAGGTACTGCTACCCGCCATTGACCTGCCCACCGGTGCCGCGATGCACTGGGTATGAGTGTCGGTGTGGGCGAACCACCCGTCATCAGTCGAGTGACTGATGACGGGGCGCTCACGCGTTGCCATGATCACAACCGAGCTGTTTCGTCGATGGGCACTTACGATCGGGTGTCGACACGTCCAGTGTGGAAAGGATGACGCGGTGCCCCGCCGCCGCGTCCGGGCAGCGAGGCGACCGAGTGAGTTCTGATCGACTACCCGGCGGCGTGGTTCTCGATCCAGCGGCCGCCGATCTGATCGAGGCGATGCGCACACCACCAACGCTGCGCGACATGGGTCCTCACGACGGGCGGTTGGCGCTGCGCGAGGCTCAGCGAGCCAGTATCGATTGGCCCGGAACCGAGGCGCAATTTCACACCGCTGAGGTGGGCCCGTCTGGGCTGGTGGGATTCTGGATCGTTCGACCGATCGGCATGCAGGTACCGCTGCCGGCAGTGCTCTATCTTCACGGCGGCCGATGGATGTTCGGTGACGCGGACACCCATGCAGCGATCATCGGCGAGTTCGCGCTGCGTTGCCAGGTGGCGGTAGTGGTTCCGGAGTACACCCGCACCCCCGAAGCCCGTTATCCGGTTGCCCTCGAAGAGTGCTACGCCACCCTGCAGTGGGTGCACGCCAACGCAGGAAGCCTAGGCCTGGATGCCCAGCGGTTCGCGATCGCCGGCGACTGCTCCGGGGCGACGCTGGCGATCGCGGTGACGATGGTGACGAAGTCTCGTGGTGGGCCGCGGCTTCGCGGACTACTCGTGTACTACCCACCCACCGACGCGCTGTGTCGGTCGCAATCGCATCGGACCTTCGCGTCGGGATATGTGATCAGCAGCGCTGAACAGGCGTGGCACTGGGATCAGTACTGCGACGAGGACGTCCAATCCCCCACGGTTTCACCGCTTTACGCCACCCACGACGATTTGGCCGGGCTGCCTCCAACCATGGTCGTCACCGCCGAAGCCGATGTCGTGCGAGACGAAGGCGCGGACTTTGCCGTCAAACTGCGCCGCGCGGGTGTCGAGGTGACTGCAGTCCGGTACCTGGGCGCGGTGCACGACTTCGTGGTTCTCACGCAGCTCGCCGACAGCCCACCGACCCGCGCGGCCCTCGCACAGGGAGCGCAATTCCTCGTCGAGGTGCTCTCCCGATGAGCATCGAAGACGCGGTGCCCCCCATCGGCCGCAGCGAGGTGATCTCGGCGCTGGCAGCGGTTGCCCGAGGTGCTTCCGCACCGCCGGCAGTCCTCGTCGTGGGCGAGGCGGGGATGGGAAAGACGACCCTGCTGCACCACGTCGTTGCCCACACCGACCACGGCGCGAAGGTCTTGAGTACGGCTGGCACGTCCTGCTCACCGTTGCAGGTCCGGATCTCGACGCTGCTGTGGCCATTACGCGAGCACAGCGCCGAACTTCCCCGACCGCTCCGGGACGCGTTACACGACGTCTTCGACGGCAGAGCGAGCGCGTCGTCGTCACCGCACCTGCTCGCCGACGCGGTGGCTGCGCTGTTCAACGCGGCCCGCTGCCCGATACTGCTGGTCGTCGATGACATCGATCAGGTCGATTCCGAGACCCGCGACATCCTGCTCTTGATCGCCGGTCAGCTAACAGGGACACAGGCCAGAGCTTTGCTCACCGCGCGGCGGCGCGACACCCTCGGCGGTGTCGCCCGATCGATCACCACGTTCGACGTAGGGCCGCTTTCAGCGGCGGCATCCGCCGAGCTGCTCGACACACAACTCAACCAACCCGACCGCAGCATGCGGGGCGAGCTCATCCGCTGGGCTCGCGGCAATCCGCTGGCATTGCTCGAATACGCACGTGCGTATGCCCGTACCCAGGCCCGGACCTTCCACGGTGTGACGATGACCGAGTGGGGGGACGCCCACCACCCGGTGTTCGTTGATCAAATCGCCGCTTTGCCTGCCGATACCCGCAAGCTGCTGCTGGTCGCTGCGGCAGCGACCGGCGACGAAACCATCGATGCGATCACCCAGGCCGCCGGTCATGGAGACGATTTCACCGCTTGGCAACCCGCGCGCGCCGCTGGGGTCGTCGAATTCACCGACGCCCGCCACGTGGTCTTTGCCAACGCGATACTGCGGTCGGTCGCTTACGCCGACGGCGACCTGGGCATGCAACGTTGCGCCCACCTCGCGCTCGCTGACATCCCTGGGATCAAGGCCAACCTGCGTGCCTGGCATCTCGCCGCAGCCGCACCCGAACCCGACGAGACGATCGCCGCGGCCTTGGAGGAGTCGGCGATCGCGTCGGCGCACGGGGGCATGGAATTGGAACTCGCCCGTGGCCTGCAGCGTGCCGCCGAAATGAGTCCGCAGCGCCGCGATGCTGCCCGGCGTTACGCCCAAGCCGCCAGCGCGGCGAATTTCGGCGGAGATCCCGGGTGGGCGTTGGCACTGACCGAAGTTCCGCTCACCGAGTCAGGCGAGCCAGATGTCGTTGGGTTCGCATCACTGACGCGCGCATCGATCCAACTGCAGTACGGACGTCCCGACGAGGCCTTCGAGACGATTCGCACTGCGCTCGACGGGTGTCGGCCTCGCGATGCCCACCTGCAGCTGGCACTGGTCTACGCCGCGGCTGGCGTCTCTTTCTACACCGGAGACCTCGATCACCGCCGACATCTGGCGCGGTGGCTGGAGCACACCCCCAATCCGGCTGTGGCGAGCTCATTTTCGCTACCCTTTCCCATCGTCGTCGCCCCGCTGCAACGGGCTTACGTCACCATGTACGCCGAGACTGCAGCATCGTCGGGCGCGCGACCTGACTCATTCGACCGCGTATGGCTGCGTCCCGAGCCCGACGCCGTGGCCAATACGGCCCGACAGCTCATCGCCGGGGCGATGGCCTATTCGACCGAGCACACCGCAGTCGCAGCAAGTGAACTCGGCAGCGCCCTCGACGACGTGGCCAAGCTCGCCCGACTTCGTGGGTTCGCCTTCGCCCTAGCGCCCTTGTCGTGGGCGTTGCTCGACACCGGCCGGTGGGCCGAGTTGGACCGACTGCTCACCGCGGTCAGCTCAGTCAGTGCGGTACACGAGTTCGTGTTGGTGGATCGCGAGATCGCAGCCTGCACAGCACAATTGAACGCCTTCCGTGGTGACGTGGCGGCCGCTGCGACGGCGATGTCTTGCGCCTACGCGACGCCACCGGGGGCGGCCCCACCGACCAAGGCCACCGAGGTCGCTCTGATGCGGGCGTCGGGATGGATGGCCATCGCCGGCGGCGACTTCGACGAGGCCTACCGCCGATTCCGGGCTACCTTCCTCAGTAACGCCGACCCGGCTCACTTCGTAGTGTCCTACCGCGCCGTAGCCGACTTGGCGTGGGCGGCGGCGCGCTGCGGACGAGCCGAGGAGGCGGAGCCGCTCATCGCCAAGATCGGTCGCCGGGTGATGGTCACGCCGCCGACCCGGATCCGCTTGCTGCAACATCAGGCACTCGCACTCATCACCGTCGGACATCGCGCCGAACACCATTACAAGCTGGCTGTGTTCGACCCAGCCGGGGAGCAGTGGCCGTTGGACCGGGCGCGGGCACGGTTGCATTACGGGGAATGGCTGCGCCGCGCACGTCGGCCCACGGAGGCCAGGATGTTGCTCAGCGCCGCGTTGGAGGTGTTCGACCGTCTCGGCGCCGAACCGCTGGCCGAGGTCGCCCGTAACGAGTTGCGTGCGGCGGGAGTCGTCTCGTCTAACGCGCCACCACGAGATGCGTTGCAGGCGTTGACCGCCCAGGAACGTCAGGTCGTGGAGATGGCGGCCTCCGGCCGGACCAATCGGGAGATCGCCGAGCGGCTGAAGATCTCGCCGCGCACGGTGGCCTCACACCTCTATCACGTGTATCCGAAGCTTGGCGTGACCCGCCGACACGAGCTGCGCGAGTTCACGGCTTGAACGGTGGCAGACGCCGGTCACCGGGATCATCGAGGGCGTCTAGCAGACTGGACGCGGCCTGGGCGGTAGCCGCTTTGGCCGCGCCCGAGTGCTGCAAGTCGGCGAGCACCACGAAGTCGTGGATGGTTCCCTCGTAGCGCACCGCCGCAGAGGCTGCCCCCACTGCGCGCAGCCGCTGCGCGAGAGCCTCCCCCTCATCACGCACGACATCGGCCTCGGCGGTGATGATCAATGACGGCGGAAACCGGGCCAAGTCAGCCGTGTCGGCGCGCAGCGGAGATACGGTGGCCTGCTCACGGTCGGCTGGGGTTGGGGCGTACTGGTCCCAGTACCACTGCATCGCGTCGCGCCGCAGACCGTAGCCCTGCGCGAACATGCGATAGGACTCGGTGGAGAAGTCGGCGTCGGTGACCGGAGTGAACAGCACCAGCTGGCGAAACTGAATCACGTTGCGCTGCAGATCCATCAACACGGCCGCCAAGGCGAGGTTGGCACCCTCGGAATCGCCAGCGACGGCCACGCGGGTGGGGTCCAACCCGTGCCCAGCCCCGTGGGAGACGATCCATAGCGCCGTCTCGTAGGCCTGCTCCGCGGCCACGGGGTAGCGCGCCTCAGGTGCCCGGGTGTACTCCGGAAAGATCACCGCCGCACCGGTACGCAAGGCCAGTTCACGCACGATGCGGTCATGCGTCTGTGCGTCTCCGGTGACCCACCCGCCGCCGTGCAGATAAAGCACCGCCGCCAAGGGGCCTGCAGGCTGCGTCGGTGCGACGATGCGGACGCGCACGCAACCATGGTCGGCGGTTTTCACCGTCACCCAGCGCTCCGCGAGCAACGGGACCGGTGTGCTGGGGTTCTGGCGTTGCATCTCGACAAATGCCGAACGCTGGGCGTCGACCGATTCTGCGGTGACCAGCGGGCGGGTACGCGCCGCCACCACAAAGGCTTGGGCGGCAGCGTCCAAGGCGACCCGATGCGGAGCGTCCGACCCGCCGTCACCCCCTTCAGACATCAACACGTCGTTCAGTGTGGGCCAACCCGAATCGGTACCCATCAGTCACCTGACTGATGACATCCGGCGCGCCCAACGGTCACCCTATGAACGGTCACGGAGATGAAGGGGCACAGCCTATGGCGACGGCATCCAACAGCGTGGGACAGCCGGTCAACCGTGTCGACGGCCGGGAGAAGGTGACCGGGCTGGCACGCTACACCGCCGACGTCGTGGTGCCCGGACTTGCCTATGCCGCCCTGGTCCAAACGGAGATCCCCCACGGCAGCGTCACCGAGGTGTCGCTGCGCCGCAGCGCCGACCTAGTAGGCCAGGCGCCCGGCGTCCTATACGTGCTCACACCGCTGAATTGTCCTGCGCTGAAGCAGTTGCCGCGAGAAATGACCTTTGATCTGCCGTTGGAGCGGCGTCCCCCGCTATCAGATCTAACCGTCCAGCACGTCGGCCAGCACCTGGCCATGGTCGTCGCCGACACCCTGGAGAACGCGACCGCCGCAGCAGCGTTGTTCGCGGTGGACTACGACCGGCTGCCTGCGCAACTGACAGCCCGGTCCGTCCTGGACCACCCGGCGGTGCCAGAGGACAAGGACGGCCTGATCCGTCACGGCAGCTACCTGCCGGACCACTTCGTCAAACTCGACGAGGAGAAGCTCCAGGATCACCGCGGTCAACCCCCTCGTCTGGACGACGCGACCCACCGCGTCGAGTCGCGCTACACCACGCCCATGAATGCGCATTACCCGATCGAGTTGTCGGCAACGATCGCGCACTGGAACGGCGACCAGTTGACTGTCCATGACAGCACGCGGTGGATCGCCGGCGAACGGGCAGCGCTGGCAGCCTATCTCGATATCTCTGAGGACCAGATCCGCATTCTGTCGCCGTTGGTGGGGGGCGCCTTCGGATCCAAGAGCTTCCTCTGGATGCACGTTGTCATGTGCGCGGTCGCGGCCCGAGCCGTCGGCCGTCCGGTCAAGGTCGTCCTCACCCGAGATCAAATGTTCACCTCCACTGGCCACCGTCCCCGCACCGAGCAAGACGTGACCCTGATCGCCGCGGGCGACGGCCAAATACTGAGCACCGAACACCACACCCTGACGGAGACTTCAACAGTGGCCCACTTCTGTGAGCCTGCCGGTCTTTCTACGCGCTTCCTCTACACGTCGCCGCATCTTGAGGTGTCCCACCGCGCGGCACGGATCAATGCGCCGACACCATGTTTCATGCGCGGCCCCGGTGAAGCGCCGGGTCTGTTCGCCCTCGAGGTCGCCATTGACGAGCTCGCCCAGCGCGTCGACCTCGACCCGCTGCAACTACGGATCCGCAATCACACCGACCTCGACCAGGCCAGCGGCAAGCCGTGGTCGGGCAAGCATCTTCTGCAGTGCTACCAGGAGGGTGCCCGCCGGTTCGGCTGGAACGACCGCCACGCCGCGCCGCGGTCCATGCAACGCCACGGCATTCAGGTGGGCTGGGGCATGTCAACGGCGACGTACCCCGGTCGACGCATGCCCGCGGGATGCCAAGTGGTCACCGATGCTCACGGTCACGTGCAATTTTGTTCGGCCACACACGAAGTCGGCAATGGTGTGCGCACCGTCATGACACAGCTAGCGGCCGATGCCACCGGGCTGCCCCTTGATCGGGTGAGCTTCCTGTCCGGCGACTCACACTTCCCGGTGGCCCCTTACAGCGGTGCATCACAGACCACGGCTACAGTCGGCTCCGCGGTGTTCGCCGCTGCCGCCGAATGGAAGCGACGCTTCCTTGCCGCCCTGATCGACGACCGGGACTCTCCGCTCTTCGGCGCCGACCCAGCCGCCGTGGACCTCAGCACCGTGGATGCTGGGACCGCAGCGGCCTACCGCGACGAGTTGAGCTTCTCGGCCAGCAGTGACGCCGGCGACCAGAGCGCGAAGGCCTTCCAATCCTTTGGCGCACACTTCTGTGAGGTGGAGGTCGACGAACACATCGGACGGGCCAGTGTCACCCGTTGGGTCGCGGTGATGGACTGTGGGCGCGTGCTCAACCCGAAGCTGGCCCGTAACCAGGTCATGGGCGGCATCACGTTCGGGCTGGGCATGGCACTGCTCGAACACATCCCCTACGACGATCCCACCGCACTGCCGATCGGCGAGTACTACCTGCCCACCCACGCCGATCGCCCCGACTTCGACATTTGCTTCCTCGAACACCCCGACTACGGACTCGATCCGATCGGTGTGCGCGGCATTGGTGAAATCGGTACGTGTGGTGTCCCCGCAGCAATCGCGAACGCCATCCATCACGCCACGGGCAAACGACTGCGTGACCTTCCGATCACGCTGGAAGACCTGATGATTCCCTACCAGCCATGGAAAGGAGTGCCGTGAAGGGCGACTCGGTCGACCACCAGATCGACGCGGCTCCCGAGCGTGAACTACACCTACGCATCAACGACGAGGCCCACCACGTCACCGCCGACATCCGTTCGACACTTCTCGACGTGCTTCGTGAGCGGGTGCACCTGACCGGAACCAAGAAGGGGTGCGATCACGGCCTGTGCGGAGCCTGCACCGTATCGGTGGACGGCGAGCGAGTGGTCAGTTGCCTCACCCTGGCCGCCTCCATCGACGGCTCCGACGTCCTCACCATCGAAGGAATCAGCCAGGACGGCGACCTGCACCCCCTGCAACAGGCATTCGTCGACTGCGACGGATTCCAGTGTGGCTACTGCACCCCCGGACAGATCTCCTCGGCCCACGCCTTACTCGCCGAATTCCAGCGCGGCGACCTGAGCATGGCTACCTTCGACGGCAACCGTGACGACGTGCTCACGGGCTGCTCACGACTAACCCATACTGAGATTCGAGAACGCATGGCCGGGAACATCTGTCGCTGCGGCGCCTATGCCAACATCGTTGATGCCATCGCGGTGGCCGCGGAAGGTCAACCGTCTTGAAGACCTTCGACTTCCGACACGCCGAGACCATTGACGACGCCATCCAAGCCGCCACCATGCCCGGCGCGAAGTATCTCGCCGGCGGAACCAACCTCATCGACTTGATGAAAGGCGGTGTAGAACAACCCACCTCGTTGATAGACCTCAGACGAGTCGGACTTACCTCCATCGCCGCCACCGACGCCGCAGGCGTGTTCATCGAAGCCGGTGTCACCAACAGTGCCCTGGCGAATCACCCGCTGATCCGCACCCACTACCCGGTGGTGTCGCAGGCAATCCTCAGCGGTGCCACCACGCAGCTGCGCAATATGGCTACTACTGGCGGAAATCTCCTTCAGCGCACCCGATGCCCTTACTTCATGCAAACCGCATTCTCCGAGTGCAACAAGCGCACACCGGGCAGCGGGTGCGCGGCACGCACCGGATTTCACCGCGAGCACGCCATCTTCGGCGCCAGCGAGCACTGCGTAGCCATTCACCCGTCAGACATGGCCGTCGCCCTCGCGATACTCGACGGTGTTGTGCACGTGCAGAACTCGGGGGGCCGACGTAGCATCCCGATCGCGCGGTTCTTCGCGCATCCCGGCAACACCCCCGATGTCGACAACACGCTCGAACCCCACGACCTGATCCTCGGCATCGAACTACCGCCATCGGTCTTCGCCGACCACTCCTGGTATCTGAAGGTCCGCGACCGCCATAGCTACGCATTCGCACTTGTATCCGTCGCCGTCGGTTTGCAGATCGAAGACGGGGTGATCACGGCCGCCGCCATCGCACTCGGCGGGGTTGCCGCCGCACCATGGCGTCTGTACGACGCCGAATCCAGTCTCATCGGACGCCGTCCCGACGCGCAGGCCTTTCACGCAGCTGCCGACACCGCGATGACCGGCGCCCAACCTCTCCCCCAGAATGCGTTCAAGGTCGACCTCAGTCGCCACAGCATCGTCCGAGCACTGAACCTGGCTGCGGTCGACCGCTCCGGCGAGGCCTCCCATTGACGTCGCAACGCAACCCGAGCTGCTGGCCGCGCTAGGAACTGTCGAGCCAGCTCACCGTGAGCGCTTTCAAGATCGCGGAAATCAGTCGATTGAGATGCCGGCACCGGCAGCAAGTCCGTACGCGATCAAGGTCTCAGCCCTCTTGGTGGACCGCATCCAGATCTGAGCGCCTAAGTACCGGATGAACGGAGATCGCTACGTCATCGAGGGCAGACGGCAGTCCGTCGCTCCGATCGATGGCGCACACGACCGAAGCGACTTCGGCGCCCTGGGCCCGGAGGGACAACGCGGCCTGTCGAACCGCACCACCAGTGGTTATCACGTCTTCGATCAACGTGACCCTCCGTCCGGCGATATCGATGACTCCCTCCGCCATTCGTTCGGTGCCATACTCCTTCGCCCGTTTCCGAACGAAAAGCGTAGGCAGACCGTTCAGCTGGCTGACCACCGTCGCCAAGGGAACCCCGCCCAGTTCTAGACCGCCGAGAAGGTCCGTTCCGCGCGGAATCAACGAGACCATCGCCTCGGCTACCCGCCTGAGTAGCTTCGGATCAGATTCGAACAGGTATTTGTCGAAGTACTCGTCCGACGTCAGCCCTGATCGCAGGGTGAACCTCCCTGACAAGCGGCAAGCAGCATCGATGTCGGCGGCCAACTCACGTCGATTCACCCTGCCATCGTCGCACCAGGGGCGACCGGCACGGTGGCCGGCGACCTACCTAGTAGTTTGGAGGCCTTCACATCGAGAATGGATGTGATCGACCTCGTTTCTGGTAACGAGACGGTGAGGTATCGGATGCTGTTCGTACTTGCATTGTGTCACTGGGCATTTGACGAGTCGAGTTTCCATCGGATGGAGCTAGCGCATTCGGTGGCCAACGTGGCATCGTGCCGGCGGGCGACCAAGGCCGGGTTTCGCGCGGAACGCGTCCGGCGGGAAGCGGCGCGGCATCCCGACGGCTGGCACGACATGCACCAGCGCGCTCTGCTAGCCGGCGACCAAGCCCGCGCCGCCCGGGCCCTCTGAAGGCGATGACCGCGCTTTTCGGCCCTCTGGACCGTCTTCCACCCACGACTCGACGCATCCTCGTCACCGGGTCCTCGGGTGCGGGCAAGAGCACCCTGCGGGAGACGATCAGCACCATTCTGCACCTGCCCACCGTGGAGATCGACTCACTTCACCACGGACCCAACTGGACACCCAGCCCCACCTTCGCCGCCGACGTCGACCACTTCACCTCGCGACCCAGCTGGGTCATCGAATGGCAATACTCGCAGGTGCGGTCTTTGCTCCTCGACCGCGCCGACACCCTGGTCTGGCTAGACCACAGCCGCTGGACGGTCACTCACCGCGTCGTACGCCGCACGCTGCGACGGCGCGTTCGCCGAATCGAACTATGGAATGGAAATCACGAGCCGCCGCTGCGAACGATCTTCACCAATCGCGATCACATCGTGCGGTGGTCGTGGCGTACCCACCGGAAACGTCAACGCGAAGCCCTCGACGTCGCCCACCGAGCCGGCGGTCCCCGCGTCGTGCGCCTCACCGGGCAAACCCAAGTCGACACCTGGATACGGGGGCCGCTACAACAGCTGGCCCACCGCGACCCGAACGCCGAATGAGGTATCCCGGGCCTAGAACCTGTCTTCCGCTCCAGGCCGCCTCCGACGGTCAGCTGAGTTCGGCGCACGAGACCAAGCGCCGCAACCGCCGGTGCTCAGAGCTGTGAGCCGCCACCATCGACGGGGAATTCCGCGCCCGTCGTGTACGTGGCGTCGAACGCCAGGAACGCGACGGCTTTGGCAACCTCGCTCGGCTCGCCGAAGCGCAACATGGGGTTCTCCGAGGTCATCTGCGCCTTGGTCTGTTCGGCAGCCTCTTGCGGCATCGACCTGTCGAGGATGCCGGTGTCGATCGGCCCAGGGCTCACCGCGTTGACCCGTATTCCGCGGGGGAGCAACTCGCGCGCGAGGCTGCGGGTCATCGAGCGCAGGGCCGCCTTGCTCGCTGCGTACGCGCTGATCATCGGAATGCCCAGTACATTGGCCACCGATGTGGTGAGCACGACGCCGCTCCCGGAGCTCAGTAACGGGGCCAGCTTCTGCACCGTGAAGTAGGGACCTTTGGCGTTCACGGTGAGCAGCTCGTCATAGACCTGCTCGCTCATCTGCTCGAAGGGCACGAAGTTGGTCACCCCGGCATTGACGAAAATCGCGTCGAGTGACCCGAATTCGGCTCCAGCCCGTTCGGCCAGCGCATCGATGTCCGGCAGTGACGCCATGTCGCTTCGGACCACCACCGCGCTGGCCCCGAGTCGTTCGCCTGCGGCGTCGAGGGTGGATTGGGTCCGTCCGGTGATCACGACGCGCGCACCCTCGTCGACGAACAATTGCGCCGCGGCGAGACCCAAGCCGCTACTTCCGCCAGTGATCACTATCTTCTTGCCGTCGTACTCGCCCATCTCGGACTCCTTCCGCTCGCAACGTTTGCACCGTCGAGTCAAGGGCGGATCACCCTCGGCGTCCAAGACCGGTTTCGCACCCCGTCATGCCGGATCGGCATGACGCGTAGGCTCGAGGAATGTCGGAAGTCGTCGAATTCCCCGTCGATATCGACCTCAGCGCAGACCTCGATCTGCGGTTGGTTCGGTATTTCACGGTGGTTGCGGAGCACCTGAACTACGGTCGGGCCGCCGCCGCGCTGCACGTGGCACAGCCGGCACTGAGCCGTCAAATCCAGCGCCTGGAAAGCCATCTCGGCGTACGCCTGTTCAACCGCACGCCGCAGGGCAGCAGCCTCACCGAGTCAGGTCGAGCCTTCCTCCCGCAGGCGCGCGCACTGCTCCACGACGCCCGACGAGCCACACTCGCTGCGCGCTCCGCCACGGCGCCGCACGCGATTGTCATCGGGTTCGTCGAAGACCTGATCATCACCCCTGCGGTGCACAACCTGCGCCGCCGTCACCCCGACGCAGACATCAGCACCCGTCACCTAGCCTGGACCGACCCGCGCGACGCACTCCTGGAACATCGCGTCGACGCGGTCATCGCGCGCATGCCTTTCCCGTTTCCGACGGACGGCCTGAACATCACGGTGCTCTATGACGAACCGCGGATGCTCGTCGTCCCGGCCTTCCACCGGTTGGCGGGGAAGGAGTCGGTGGTCGTCGACGATTTCGCCGCCGACGAACTCGTCCCATGCCCCGTCACCGCACCCGGTGACTGGAGCGCGTTCTGGCGGCTGGAACCACGC
>NZ_JBEVLO010000263.1:0-2575 GCF_040509115.1 Mycobacterium sp.
CGCGTTGAGTCGATCAGACCACGACAGGATCTGCGCGCTGAAGGGGGCCACCCCCGAGTAGGTGATCAGCCATCCCACTAGCACGTCGGCCAGCACGTCGGCGTCACCGGTCGACTGCGCCAACTCCTCGGCCCGAACCAGGTGCGCCGCTGGGACTTTCGGGTCCGGGTTGTAGCAGTGCCCCACCGCGAGGGCGGCCAACACTCGCGCCCCCGCACCCGCATCGTCCTCCGCGACGTCGGCCGACCGCTCCAGCAGCACTAGCAGATCACCTGGATCCTCACCGGGTGCGAGCCACGGCCAGCCACCACTCGCCCTCAACAGCGCGCTGGCCACCCGCCCCGCCGTTGCCGTCCGACCGGCCCGCACCGCCTCCGCCAGATACCGCTCGACGGTCCCGAGGACGAGTCGTCCGCGTCCCGCGCGGGAGTAGGCCTCCAGCATCGCCACCGTCAGCGCGTCGCGCTCGCCATCGTCGCGGGCCGCGACCGGCAACCGGTCATAGGCGTCCAGCGCGGCCTGCCACCACTTCGCCGCGATGTCCGAGCTCCACCGCAGCGTCGCCTCTTGCGCCGCCCGACGGCATGCCTCTACTACCACGTCCGGTTCGACCAACGGCTGCGCCGCCACCAGATGCTGCGCCCGTCGCGTGGTTGCATCATCGCCGACGCCGTCGCCCAGCACCTCGGCGACCTTGGCGTGCAGGCGTTGTCGACGCAAGGCAGGCATGCTCGCCACCAGCTGATCGCGCAAGAGTCCGTGCGCGAAGGCGTACCCGTCACCGGTGTGCGACGGCACGACGATGCGCTCGTCGGCAGCCTCGTCGAGATAGTCCGCGAGCGTGTCGAGATCCAACCGCGTGGCCATCGCCAACACCGGCACGTCCACCTCGTCACCGATGACGGCCGCGGTGCGCAACATCTGCAGCACCGCAGGGTCCAGACCCGCGAGCCTTCGGTCCAACACCGACTTGATGGCGACGGGAATGTCATTGCCGGTGCGTTCGTCACGCGGCAGTCGCGCATACTCACACACGAAGAACGGGTTCCCGCCGGTCCTTTCGGCCAACGTCGCTGCTTCGGACATCGTCACGACGTCATCGGCCACCTGCGCCGCGAGTGCGGCGACGTGGCCCGTCGACAGCGCGGGCACCACGACGTGGCGGTTGTTGCCGCCGCGGGCCACCGTCCCGAGAAGCCGTTGCAGTTCCGGACTGGGTTCTCCGTCGCGGACGGTCGCGACGAACGCCAACCGAACGTCACGCAACGCGCCCGCCACGTAGGCGAGGCAGCTCGTCGACGCCGTGTCTGCCCACTGCACGTCGTCCACCACGATGGCGCGCACCCCCTCGGCGGACTCCAGGAGACGCTGAATACGTTCGTATACTTGGAATCTCGCGGTATCTGGATCCGCGTGCGGCGGCACCTTGAGCACCTCGTCGGCATCGGCGCCCAGCGCTCGGACCAACTGGCGCATCGGCCACCATGGCGGCGTTCCCGACTCGTCGGGGCAGCTGATCCACACCACGTCGCCGTCGACACCAGCCCTCGCCGCCACCTCCTCGGCCAACCTGGTCTTGCCGATACCCGGCGGCCCCGACAGCACCAGCCAGCGCGTGGCGCCCGCCTGAACGTCGTCGAGAAGGCTTGTCATCACAGCCAGTTCCCGATCGCGACCGACGATCTCGGCCCGCGGCGGGACGGCCTGCGCCGTACCGTACGAGGTGGCGCGGACGGTGCTGACAGTGGGCGTCGTCACCTCGGCCGCACCCGACCATTCCGGCTGCCGGGGCCACGCGGCGAGCTCGGGAGCCTCCCGCAGCACGGCGGTCTGAAGCTCGCGCAAGGCCGCGCCCGGCTGCAGACCGAGTTCCTCGTCGAGCACCTGGGCGTGCCGGGTATAGGCGTCGAGGGCATCCGGAGTCCTACCGGACCTGTGCAGCGCCAGCACGTGCAGCCAACACGCGCGGTCGGACAGCGCATCCTCGGCGCTGAGTTGCGCCGCTGCGGTCAGCGCGGCGGACACCCGCCCCAGGGCCAGCAGCGCGGTGATCCGATTGTCGATGCACTCCCTGCGCATGTCCTCGGCATGCGCCGCCTCCTGCTGCACCCACGGCTCGTCGCTCAGATCCTCGAGGAACCGGCCGTGCCACAACGCAATTGCCGTGTCCGCCGCTGCGAGCGCGTCGTCCCAACGGCCCGCGGCGACCGCCGCTCCCGCGCCACCCGCCGCAGCGGCGAACACCGTCAGGTCGACGTCGTCGGGCCCGGTCGCCAGATAGTAGCCAGGGGCCTGGCGGACGATCGGCGACGCCGAATCACCCTCGCGCAGCGCCCTCCGCAGATTCGACACATACGCCTGCAGACTGGCCGTGGCGCTACCCGGGACATCGTCACCCCAGACCGCGTCGATCAGCCGGTCCACCGAGACGACCCGGCCGCGGGCCAGGAGCAGCGCCGCGAGGACCGCACGCTGCTTGCGCGGCCCAACGTCGACCACTGCGTCCAAACCGACGTCGGACGCCGATTCCTGGCGCGTGACCTGCAGCGGCCCCAGCAACCGATAGCGCACCGGA
>NZ_JBEVLO010000264.1:0-4354 GCF_040509115.1 Mycobacterium sp.
TCCTCGCCGTGCTCGTCGGTGCCCTCGGGCTTGGACACCATGGCTTCCTTGCGCGCGGCGTCGGCACCGTCGTAGTCGAACGTGCCGTCGGCGTAGTCGATCTTCTGGTAGCCGAACTTCCAGTTCCACTGGAACGCCGTGACGTCGACGACGACCTCGGGGTTGTCCTCGAGCTTCAGCATCTCTTCCTGCACGACGACGGTGAAGTAGAACAGCACCGAGATGATCAGGAACGGCACGACGGTCAGGACCAATTCCAGCGGCATGTTGTAGCCGAACTGACGCGGAAGTTCGGTGTCAGTGGCCTTCTTGCGGTGGAAGGCGCTGGTCCAGAAGATCAGTGCCCAGACGATCACGCCGATCACCAGCGAGGCGATTACCGACCAGACCCATAGGTCGCGGTTCATCTTGCCTTCGGGGGTGATGCCCGTCGGCCAGCCGAGGCCGAAGATCGTCTCGTAGCTGCAGCCGCTGAGCAGAAGGGCAGCTCCACCCAAAACCACTGATAACGCCACCAACCGGAACCCGCGAGCGGTCACGTTGGTGCCTCCTAGAAGTCGGTGAACCGCCGGGGCGGTCGAACGGCTTGAGCGAATACTACGCAGCGTAGACCACACCAGGGTGCTGGTCTCGACACACCTCGCCATTCGGCATACTGGCGCCGTGTGCGGACTGCTGGCCTACCTACGCGACCCGTCCGCCGACTCGTCCTCGGACCTGGTCGAGGCGGTATCGGGAGCCACTCATCTCATGCGTCACCGTGGCCCTGACGAGCCTGGGACATGGGCGGATGACGAGAAGTCACCGACGGTCGTGCTCGGCTTCAACCGCCTGTCGATCATCGACATCGCGCACAGCCATCAGCCGCTGAGTTGGGGTCCGCCCGACTCGCCGGGGCGCTACAAGTTGGTCTTCAACGGTGAGATCTACAACTACCTGGAGTTGCGCGACGAGCTGGCTCGCGAGTTCGGCGCCGTGTTCGCCACCGACGGCGACGGCGAGGCGATCATCGCCGCCTACCACCACTGGGGCGTCGCGGCCCTGAACCGTTTGCGCGGCATGTTCGCGTTCGCGCTGTGGGACGCGAACGAGCAGGAATTGTTCTGCGCCCGAGACCCGTTCGGCATCAAGCCGCTGTTCATGGCGACGGGCCCCGGCGGCACCGTGTTGGGCAGCGAGAAGAAGTCCCTGCTCGATCTCGCTTCGACGGCGGGGATTGACCTGTCGATCGACGAACGCGCCGTACAGCACTACACGGTGCTGCAGTACGTGCCCGAACCGGAGACGCTGCACCGCGGGGTGCGTCGCCTCGAGTCGGGCAGCTACGCGCGCATCCGGCCTGGCGCCGCCCCCAAGGTGACGCGGTACTTCAACCCGCGGTTCTCGGCGGTGCCCTTCGCCGCGGGCGGTGAACAGCGCCGGTACGACGAGATCACCGCGGTGCTCGAGGATTCGGTGGCCAAGCACATGCGCGCCGACGTCACGGTCGGAGCGTTCCTGTCCGGCGGGATCGACTCGACGGCCATCGCCGCGCTGGCGATGCGGCACAATCCGCGGCTCATCACGTTCACGACGGGCTTCGAGCGTGAGGGTTTCTCCGAGGTCGACGTCGCCGTGGCGTCGGCGGAGGCGATCGGTGCCCGCCACATCGCCAAGGTCGTGAGCCAGGCGGAATTCGTCGACGCGCTGCCCGAGATCGTCTGGTACCTCGACGAGCCGGTGGCCGACCCGGCATTGGTGCCGTTGTTCTTCATCGCTCGGGAGGCGCGCAAGCACGTCAAGGTGGTGTTGTCCGGCGAGGGTGCCGATGAGTTGTTCGGCGGCTACACGATCTATCGGGAACCGTTGTCGTTGAAAGCATTCGACTACGTCCCCGGCCCGTTGCGCCGCACCCTCGGCCGGGTGTCCCGGCCGTTGCCCGAGGGGATGCGCGGCAAGAGTTTGTTGCACCGCGGCTCGTTGACGCTGCAGCAGCGGTACTACGGCAACGCTCGTAGCTTCTCCGACGCGCAATTGCGTTCGGTGCTAAGGGAATTCCACCCGGAGTGGACGCACACCGACGTGACGTCGGCGCTGTACGCCGAGTCCGACGGCTGGGATCCGGTGGCCCGCATGCAGCACGTCGACCTGTTCACGTGGTTGCGTGGCGACATCCTCGTCAAGGCCGACAAGATGACGATGGCCAATTCGCTGGAGTTGCGGGTGCCGTTCCTGGACCCCGAGGTCTTCGCGGTGGCGTCCCGGCTGCCGTTCGATCAGAAGATCACCAGGGCGACGACCAAGTTCGCGCTGCGTCGCGCGTTGGAGCCGATCGTTCCCGCGCACGTGCTCAATCGGGCGAAACTTGGCTTCCCGGTGCCGATCCGGCACTGGCTGCGGGCGGGCGAGCTGCTGGACTGGGCGTACGCGACGGTGGATGCGTCACAGGCCGGCCACCTCGTCGACGTGTCGGCGGTACGTCGGATGCTCGACGAACACCGCAGCGGCGTCACCGATCACAGTCGGCGGCTGTGGACCGTGCTGATCTTGATGCTCTGGCACGCGATCTTCGTCGAACGCAGCGTGGTGCCGAACATCAGCGAACCGACCTATCCGGTTCAGCTGTAGGCCGACCGGGCTAGCCCAGGGTGGCGCCGATTTCCTGGCCCGCCTCTGGGCCGTAGGCGTCGGTGAGCCGCTGCACGGCGGCGTCGCGGTCCCAGGTCCACTCCTGGGGGCCCGGCGCTTCGAGCACCAGAACGGCGACGAGCGACGCCAGCTGCGCAGAGCGCTCGAGGCTGAGGCCTGCGGCGCGCCCGGTGAGGAAGCCGGCGCGGAAGGCGTCGCCGATTCCGGTCGGGTCGGCCTGATGCGTCTCGGGTACGACGTCGACGTGCACGAAGGTGCCATCCGAGCCCACGAGGTCGACCCCCTTGGGTCCGAGGGTGGTCACCCGAAGCCCGATCTGGTTCATCACCTCGGCCTCGCTCCAGCCCGACTTCTGCAGCAGCAGGTCCCACTCGTAATCGTTGGTGAACAGGTACGTGGCCCCGCCGATGAGTTTGCGAATCTCGTCGCCGGACAGTCGGGCCAACTGCTGGCTGGGGTCCGCGGCGAACGCCAGGCCGAGGGCGCGGCACTCCTCGGTGTGCAGGAACATCGCGTCGGGGTCATTGGCCCCAACGATCACCAGATCGGTTGCCCCGGTGCGGGATACGACGTCAGCGAGCTTGATGTTGCGCGACTCGGACATGGCCCCGGGGTAGAAGGAGGCGATCTGAGCCATGTCCTGGTCGGTGGTACAGACGAAGCGCGCCGTGTAGGACGACTCGGAGATCAGCACGTGGGAGCAGTCGACGCCGTGCGAGGTCAGCCAGTCGCGGTAGTCGTCGAAGTCCTTGCCCGCCGCACCGACCAGTGCGACGTCGCCACCGAGGACACCGATGGCGAACGCCATGTTGCCCGCCACTCCACCGCGGTGCAGCACCAGGTCGTCGACGAGGAAGCTCAGCGACACCTTCTGAAGGTGATCGGCCAGCAGCTGCTCGGAGAACTTTCCGGGGAACTTCATCAAATGGTCGGTCGCAATGGATCCCGTCACCACAATGGTCACGAAGCGTCACCCTTCAATTCGTCGAACTCGTCTACTCGAGTCGTCCATTCAAGCTATGCCCAAGTCGGTGCGCTAGCCTAACAACGACATGGCTGGCCCAATCCCGTACCCCGAGTCCCCCCACCCGGGATCCCATTTCGGCCCCCCTCGGCCCTACCAGGGACATGTTCCTTCGCCGTATCCCGGCACACTGCCGCCTCCCGTGGACTACCCGAAACCGCGGCGCCGCAAGCGATTCGTCCTCGCGGGTATCGCGGTGCTGGTCGTCGCGATGATCGCCGGGCCCGTGACCGTCCTGCTCGTGTCGGCGGGTAGGCACGACGATGGGGTGGTCACCGTCACCGATGCGACGGCCACCCAGGCCATTCAGGGTTATCTGGACGCGCTTTCCAGAGGTGACGACGAGACCGTGGCCCGCAACAACTCTTGCGGGTTCTTCGACGCCGTCAAGGACCGGCGATCGGACATGACGCTGGCGAATCTGACCAGTGATGCGTTCCGTAGACAGTTCGACGGAGCGCGCGTCGCGTCGATCGACAAGATCGTGACGTGGTCACCCACTCAGGCGCAGGTGCTGTTCAGCATGCGGGCCACTCCCGCCGGGCGCGATCAGGGCGAGGTGGAGCGCCAAGGGGTGGCTCAATTGCTCATCCAGGACCAACAGATCCTGGTCTGCTCGTACCTGCCGCGTAGTACCGGGCAGTTCTAACCGAGCGATCGCCGGCCGGTGGGTACCGGCCGGCGACGGCGCACAGTTGAATA
>NZ_JBEVLO010000265.1:0-5739 GCF_040509115.1 Mycobacterium sp.
ACGCCACGAATCGGTTCGCGGTCAACGCCGTCCGGCCCAGATAGCCCATGCCGACACCACGGCCCGCGACGTACAGCTCACCGACCACCCCCACCGGCACCGGCCGCAACGACGCATCCAGCACGAAAGCGGCAAGGTGCGCCAAGGGCACCCCGATGGGGCTGGCAGCACCGTCGAGGTCGCCGTCGCCGATCTCCCGGAACGTGACGTGCACCGTCGTCTCGGTGATGCCGTACATGTTGATCATCCGCGGACGGCCGGGGTGGTCCCGCATCCACGTCTGAAGGCGTTGTGGTTCAAGGGCTTCCCCACCGAACACCACGAGGTCCAGGTCCAGGTCCAAGTCCAGGTCGACGTCCCGGCCAGGCCGCTGGGCGTCGGCAGCTTGCAGCGCATAGAACGCCGATGGCGTCTGGCTCAAGACGGTGACGTGTTCGTCGAGTAGCAGAGCGTGGAAGTCCTCCGGCGAGCGGACCACCGGGTCGGGCACGATCACCAGGCGGCCGCCGTGCAGAAGGGCACCCCAGATCTCCCACACCGAGAAGTCGAAGGCCAGCGAGTGGCACTGCGTCCACACCCCGGTACCGAGCTCCAATTCGAGGTCTAGCGCCCGAAGTAGCTGAATGACGTTGTAGTGATTGATGGCCACGCCCTTGGGCACCCCGGTGGTGCCCGACGTGTAGATGACGTAGGCGACGTCCTCGGCGGCGGGCAGCGGGGTGTGGGGTTGGGCGCCGTCGCCGACGTCGTGGACGTCGTGGATGTCGGGGACGTCGTGGATGTCGAGGATCGGCAGCTCGCACCCGGCGAGGCGCCCCGCTAGGTCGGCAGTGGTGATCGCAACGACCGGTTGGGCGTCGGCGAGCATGAACTGAATCCGCGTGTCCGGATGGGCGGGTTCGATGGCGACGTGGGCGGCCCCGGTCTTCATCACGGCGAGCATCGCGGCGATGGCCTCCGCGGAGCGTTCCAACAGCAATGCCACGCTGCGGCCGGGGCGGGCGCCGTAGCCTGCCAGCCGGTTCGCTAGGAGGTTGGCGGCGTCCTCGAGCTCGCGATAGGTCACCGATCGCGTTCCGTCGCTGACGGCGATGGCATCGGGGTGAAGCGCCACACGGTCGGCGAACAGCATTGGGATCGAGGGTGTTCCGCGCGTCGATGCCGGCTCGGCGAGCGCCGCGCGGTTGCTGATCACGTCGAGGCGGACGTGCTCGTCGGCGTCCAGCACGTCCAGCGACGACAGTCGCGCCGTCGGATCGGCGGTCATCGCCACCAGGACCCGCCGCAGTCGTTCGATAAGCGTCTCGACGGTGGAGGCGTCGAACACGTCGGTGCGGAACTCCACCGCGCCGGCGATTCCGCCGGGCTCTCCGACATCGGTGACGCGTTCGTACAGGGAGAACGTCAAATCCATGCGGGCGGTATGGGTCTCCACCGGTATCTGCGTCACGCTCAGATTCCCAACCCCCAGCCCGGTCACCGGGTCGCCGACGACGTGTCCGTCGAAGTTCTGCCACGCCAACTGGACCTGAACCAACGGATGGTGGGTCAACGAGCGCGTGGGGTTGAGTCGGTCGACGAGTACCTCGAAGGGCACGTCCTGGTGTTCGTAGGCGGCCAGGCTGCGACGGCGCACTTGATCGAGCAGGTCGGCGACGGTGGGGTCGGCGGCGAGGTCGACTCGCAGGACCAGGGTGTTGACGAAGAAGCCGACCAGCTCGTCGAGGGCGGGATCACTCCGACCGGTGATCGGAAAGCCCACTGCCACATCAGAACTGCCACTTAGCCGCGACAGCAGGGCCGTCAGGGCGGCCTGGACCACCATGAAGCTGGTCGCGTGGTGATCGGCAGCTGTCTTGCGTATCCGCTGCTGCAGCTCGGCGGGCCACTCCACGTCGACACTGGCGCCGCGTTGATCGGCGACTGCCGGGTAGGGCCGATCGGTGGGGAGCTCGAGGCGTTCCGGTACCCCGGCCAAGGCATCCTGCCAGTAGGCCAGCTGCCCGGCGATGGGGCTGCCGTCGTCGGTGAGGTCGCCGAACTGGGTGCGCTGCCAGAGCGTGTAGTCCGCGTACTGCACAGGAAGGGGCGCCCACGGCGGGGCGTGGCCGGTGCACCGACTGTCGTAAGCAATCCCCAGGTCGCGCACCAGCGGGGCGATCGACGAGCCGTCGGCGGCGATGTGATGGACCACGGCCGCCAACACGTGCTCGTCATCGTTGACTCGGAAGAGCTTTGCGCGCAGGGGAATCCCGGTCGATAGCTCGAATGTGTGACGTGCCGCCACCCCGAGCGCTTCGTGCACCCGGTCGGCGGGCCACGATGACGCGTCGACGACCTCCCAGCCGAAATCCGCGTGATCCGGTCCGACCACCAGCTGCTGGGGTACCCCGTCGGGTGCGACGAACAGCGTACGCAGGCTCTCGTGACGGGCGACGACGTCGGCCAGCGCCGCGTGCAATGCCGCAGGATCGAGCCTCCCGGTGAGCCGCAGCGCGGTTGCCAGGTTGTATACCGGTGAGGGACCGTGTAATTGGTCGATGAACCACAAGCGGTTCTGGGCGAACGACAGCGGGATGATGGCGGGCCGCGCACCGGCGGTGAGCGGTTGCCGAGGCCCGTCTGCCGAGTGGAGCTGGGTGACGAGCCGGGCGATGGTGGGCGCCTCGAACAGGGCGCGGACCGAAAGGTCGGTGTTGAGCGCGCCATTGATCGCGGTCGTCAGGCGCATGGCGGAGATGCTGTCCCCGCCGAGGTCGAAGAACGAGTCGTCGACGCCGACCCGGTCCACGCCGAGCACGTCCGAGAACACCCCGGTGAGGATTTCTTCGGTGGGCGTGGCGGGGGCGCGGTACCGGTCGCGGTCGAGGTACTCGGGCGCGGGCAGGGCGCGGGCGTCGAGCTTTCCGTTGACCGTCATCGGCAAGGCGTCGAGAAGCACGATCGCGGCCGGGACCATGTAGCGGGGGAGGCGCTCCGCCATCGCCTCCTTCACGGCGGTCGGGTCGGCGGTACCGGTGACATAGCCGACGAGGCGTTTGTCGCCGGGGTGGTCTTCGCGGGCAATGACGACGGCTCGTTCCACGCCGTCCTGAACTGCCAGCGCGGTTTGCACATCGCCGAGTTCGATGCGGTAGCCGCGGACCTTGACCTGGTCGTCGGAGCGGCCCAGGTACTCCAGTTGCCCGTCGTCGTCCCAGCACACCAGGTCTCCGGTGCGGTACATCCGCGAGCCGGGTGAGCCGAACGGGCAGGCGACGAAACGTGCTGCGGTCAAGGGAGTCCGGCGTAGGTAGCCGAGGCCAACGCCACGGCCCGCGACGTACAACTCGCCGACCACCCCTGGCGCGACGGGTCGCAACCATCTGTCCAGAACGAACAGCGCGGTTCCCGGCACCGGCAGGCCGATCGGCACCGCACCCGCACCGGCGCGCAGGGGCGCGCTGACCGTCGCGTAGATGGTGGTCTCGGTCGGGCCGTAGCCGTTGACCATCACCCGTCCCGGTGCCCATCGGTCGACGAGCTCGGGTGGACACGCTTCGCCACCGACCATCAGGGCCACCGATTCCAGGCCGTCCGGGGAGAGAGCCGATGCCGCCGAGGGGGTTTGGCATAGCGCGGTGACGTGCTCGGCGAGCAGCAAGGCGTGCAAGTCATCTGGTGAGGCGCTGACGTCGTCGGGGACCACGACCAGTCGTCCCCCGAAGAGCAGGGCTCCCCAGATCTCCCAGACCGAGAAGTCGAAGGCATACGAGTGGCACTGCGTCCACACCTGTTCCGGCCCCAACGTCAGGGCGATGTCCAACCCGTCGAATAGGCGTGTGACGTTGTGATGAGTGACGGCAACGCCTTTCGGCGTCCCGGTGGTGCCCGAGGTGTAGATGAGGTGAGCGACGTCGTCGGGCTCGGGCAAAGTCAGTGCGGAGCGTCGTGCGTCGACGAGCGGATCGTCGGTCTCGATGCAGGAGACGTCGACGACGGGGACGCCGCAGCCGTCGACCTGTGACCGCAACCCGGCCGTGGTGACGACGGTGACCGGAGTCGCGTCGGCGAGCATGAACTCGATCCGAGCGCGAGGGTGCGCTGGGTCGATCGGCAGATAGGCCGCGCCGGTCTTGAGCACGGCGAGGATGGCGATGATCGCCTCGGCGGAGCGGTGGAACAGCAGCGCCACGGATCGCCCAGGGCCTGCACCGTGTTCGGAGAGCAAGTGCGCCAACTGGTTCGAGGCCTCATCGAGCTCGGAGTACGTGGTGGATCGATCGCCGAAGGTCAGCGCCGTCGCGCCGGGGCGGCGCGCCACCTGATCGGCGAACAACGCCGGGATGGAATGCGGTGTGCTCGACTGCGCCAACACCGCCCGATTGCCGATGTCGTCCAACCGGGCGTGTTCATCGGCGTCGAGCACGTCGAACGCCGACACCCGCTGCCCCGGCTGCGACGCCATGGCGGCCAACACCCGTTGGAACTCATCGATGAGCCCGCCGATGCGCACGGCGTCGAACGCGTCGGTGTCGAACTCGACGCGCACGCTCAACTGGTCACCGGGCATCGCCTGCAACGTCAGCGGGAATTCGTTGCGCTCGCGGGTGGTGACGTCGGTGATGGTCAGCCCGTCGGCCTCGAACATCCCGGCGGTGTCGATCGGATAGTTCTCGAACACGAACAGTGTGTCGAACAGTTGGTCGTGGCCCGTCACCCGGTGAATCTCGTTGAGCGCCAAGTGTTGATGATCGAGCGTGCGGTTGTGCGCCTCGTGCAGTTGATCGATCAGGTCGACGATCGTGGTGTCCGGCGTAAGGGTGGCCCGCACCGGCACCGTATTGATGAACAGTCCCACCATCGATTCGATGCCAGCCAGTTCGGTGGACCGCCCCGATACCGCGGTGCCGAATACGACGTCGTGCTGGCCGGTCAGCGACGTCAGCACCTGTGCCCAGGCAGCCTGCAGCACGGTGTTGAGAGTGGTGTGACGGGAGCGGGCCAGCTCGCCGAGAGCGTGCGTGACATCCGGCGGCGTCGAGAACGACTCGACCCCCCGGCGTCCGATCTCCCCGGGCAGGCCGACCAGGGTCGGAGTGTCGAAGCCCGACAGCAGGTCACGCCAAACATCCCGTGCAGCAGTCAGATCGCGCTCGGCCAGCCACGTGACGAACCGGCGGTAGGAGCCGGGCGCCGACAGCCGGTGCCCGCCGTACCCGGCGAAGATCTCCTGCAGCAGGATCGGAAGGGACCAGCCGTCCATGACGATGTGGTGGAAGGTCAGGACACACCGGTGGCGATTGGGCCCGGTGCGGATGAGGGCTGCCCGGAAGGCGGGTGGGTTGCTCAGGTCGCAGACCGCGCTGCGCTCGGCGGAACACATCCGTTGGATCTGCTCGTCCAGATCGCCGGACGGGGCGGTCGAGTCGACGTACTGCCACGCCGCCACGGGGTCGGCCGGGATGATCTGCACCGGTTCGTCGAATGCTTGGGAGAACCGGGCGACGAGGTTGGGGTGGCGCGCCGCTACGGTCTGGATCGCGTCGCGCAACCGGTCGGGGTCCAACGGACCCGTCACGGTGATGTCCAGCTGCATCGCGTAGACGTCGTCGAAGTTGGCGCCGCGGGTGGTGTTGGTGTGGAACAGCAGGCCGCGTTGCATTGGGGTGAGGGGCAGGACGTCGGCGATGCGGTGGTGGTGGGTGAGGGTGTCGATGTCGGCTTGGGTGAGTTGGGTGGGGGCGAGGTCGGAGGGGG
>NZ_JBEVLO010000266.1:0-3584 GCF_040509115.1 Mycobacterium sp.
TCTATCTCTTTCTAGGTACGTGAAAACTGTTGATCAGAAGGGAGGTTCTTCGTCGGCGCCGCTGAACGAACCCGACGCCGGGGCACTGCCCCACGGGTCGTCCGCCGGCGCGCTGCTGGCCGCCGCGGGACGAGAACCTCCGCCGCCGCCACCACCGAAGCCGCCTCCACCGCCACCGCTGCGGCTGGCCTTGTTGACCTTCGCCGTCGCATACCGCAGCGAGGGACCGATCTCGTCGACCTCTACCTCGAACACCGTGCGCTTCTCACCCTCGCGGGTCTCGAACGAACGCTGCTTCAACCTGCCGGTGACGATGACCCGCGAGCCCCTGGTGAGGCTCTCGGCCACGTTCTCGGCGGCCTCGCGCCAGATGTTGCAGCGGAGGAACAGCGCTTCGCCGTCCTTCCACTCATTGCTCTGGCGGTCGAAGATCCGCGGCGTCGACGCGACCGTGAAGTTGGCCACGGCGGCACCCGACGGGGTGAACCGCAGTTCGGGATCGGCGGTCAGGTTTCCGACGACGGTGATGGTGGTGTCACCAGCCACGAGGGTCCTCCTGGGATTCGGCGGTGTGAACGCGGATGTAGTCGCAAGCTGTCGCAGGCGAGCCTACGGAAGCAGTACGACGGGCACAGGCCGTTGGGGCCTAGTGCTTGTCGGTCCGCATCACCTTGGTGCGCAGCACGGACTCGTTGAGGCTCAGCTGGCGATCAAGCTCGGACACCGTCGCGGGCTCCGCCTTGACGTCGACGACGGCGTAGATGCCCTCGGCGTGCTTGAGGATCTCGTACGCCAGCCGGCGACGGCCCCAGATGTCCACCTTGTCGACGGTGCCGCCGTCCTTGCGGATGACGTTCAGGAACGTCTCCAGCGAGGGAGCAACCGTGCGCTCGTCAAGTGTGGGGTCGAGAATGACCATGATTTCGTATGGACGCATGAGTAACCCATCACCTCCTATGGTCGTGTGCGGCCACGGCGTATCCGTGGCAGGAGGGTCGCCTGCGTCGGCAACCCGGCAAGGTTACAGCAGGACCCCCTGAGCAGCGAAATCGCGCCGTCCGACGCCTCCGCGTGTGCGCTCGGGGCACGGGTCCCGGATCAGCCGCCTTCGACGGTCCGCTTGATCGCCGCCAACGTCACGGGAATGCCTTCCTTGGCCGCCTTGGAACGGATCGCGATCTGCTCGTCCGCGTCGTCGCCCCAGCGCCTGCGAAAGCCCTCGATGCCCGCGGGCTGAAACGCCCACGACTCGGTCAACCGGGTCCCGCCGGCAACCGGCTCGAACGCGAAACCCCACCGCACCCAACCGTCGTTCACCACCCATGCGAACTCGCGATCGGCCTCGGCCGCGACCACTCGACTCCTGGTCTCCCAGGTGCGCTCGGCCGTTTCGTTGCGGCCGGTGAAGTGCGCGCCGACCGTCGGGCCATCGCCCTCGTCCCACCAGCACGCCTTGCACTGCGGGCTGAACTCCCCCATCCGAGTGACATCGGAGATCAGGGCGTAGAGCTCGGAAGCATCGGCAGCCACGACGACGGAGTCGCTGAATTGGAGATCGGTCACGATTCGAAGCCTGTCACACCGGGGCGAGCGCGGGGTCGTCCCGGTCGTCGACGGCAGCCGTGGTCGCCACCGGCGGCCGCAACCGCGCAGGCAGCCACTTCGGTGGCGCGTCGGGCGCATGCTCGAAGACCCCACCGGAAGGATCGTCGATCCCACCCCGCCGGACCACGTCCAATTCCGGTCGGTAGATCTGGCGAATCACCAACGCGCACAAGGTCATGACCGCAATGTCCCGCAACAGCACCGTCGTGGTGAACCACTGCTCCGGCAAGCCCATGTTCTGCTCACCGAACAGGTACAGCATTCGCGGGATCCACACCAGCGCGTCGACCGTCATCCACAGCAACAGGATTCGACGATGCGGCAATGCCAGCACCGCCAGCGGCACCAGCCACAGCGAGTACTGCGGGCTCCACACCTTGTTGGTCAGCAGGAACGCCGCCACGACCAGGAAGGCCAGCTGCGCCACCCTCGGCCGCTGCTTTGCCGTCAGACCCACGTAGGCGATTGCGCAGCAACACAATACGAACAACACCGCACTCACCGCGTTGAGCACCGACGGCGGTTCCCAGAAGCCGAGCTTGGGGTCGAAGCCCTTCCATCCCGTGAACGACTTCACGACGTTGTAGATCGAGTCCATGTCATCCCCGCGTCGCGTGTTGAGCCGGAAGAACTCCGACCAACCGCGCGGAAACAGCACCAGGATCGGCAGATTCACGACGAACCACGTACCGACGGCCATGGCCGCCGTCTTGCCGACCTCGCGCATCCGGCCAGTCCGCAATCCGAGGATCACCAGCGGAATGATCAGCAACAGCGGGTACAGCTTGAGCGCCACCCCGACACCGATCAGCGCACCGGCCAACGCGGGCCGCCGCCGCGCCCACGCCAGCATCGCGCCAGCCGCGCACGCGGTCGCCAGCGCATCGAAGTTGGTGAAGATCTGGAAGATCAGCAGCGGGGACCCCGCCACCAGCGCGGCATCCCAGATCCGGCGCCCCGCCAGCCGTGCCGTCGCCCACACCGTCGCCATCCACGCCAGCGCGAGCCCGAACGCCGCGATGTTGAAGAACATCACCACCTCGGCGACCAGCGGCACCGACACCAACTTCGTCAGCGCGGTGTACGTCTTCGCCAACGCCATCGACACGTACTGATACACCCCGGTCAGCACCGGATACTCCATGTACCGCACGGCAGGCGTGCCGTCGTACTGCACGGCGGGCGCGCCAGAGGAGTCCCGCTCGATCCAATACGACTTGTACGGGAACTTGCCCTGGCTCAACAGTTCTGCGGTGTACAGCGGAACGGTGTCGGAGTAGCAGAACTCGTAGTACGCCCGCTGGTTCTCCCACACCGCGACCCGCTGATCGGCGGTCCCGCTGTCCGTCGACTGCAGGCACGCCGCCTTCGTCGAGTAGCCGAGGCCCAGGAACACCACGGCGATGATCAGCATCACCCGCAGGGGCGTCATGAATCGCGTGCGGCCGATGAGCGCGTGCTTGCCGACGGGCCCACCGATCACTCCCGACAGGGCAGCGCCGATGGCGTCGGTGCGGCTGGGGAGGTCGCGGTGGTCGTCGCTGCGCGTGTCCTCACCCAGCGGAGCGGGCGATACTGTCCCGGCCGGCGGAGCTGGCGATACTGTGCCGGCCGACGGGTCGGAGGACACCGTCGGCCGATGCGGCTCCCTACCCGTCACGGCGGAGGCGGCGGTGCAGTGATCGTCGGAGTGGCGCCGGGATCACCCGGCGGGGGCGGCGGGGCGCCCACCGGAACGGGTGGCGGCGCCGTGATCGTCGTCGGCGGGCCGAACGGAATCGTGATTCCGGGCGCCAATTCGATCGTCGGCTGAATCACCTGCTCCGAAGGCGGCGGTGGCGGAGGAGGCGGCGGTGGCGGCGCGACGGGTGCGCCCGCGTAGCCGCCGATCTCGGTGGGCTTCGGGAAGGTCTCGTTGTCGGTGCCCTCCAGAGCCCCGTCCATCGTGGCCTTCCAGATGTCGGACGGGATGCCCGATC
>NZ_JBEVLO010000267.1:0-104202 GCF_040509115.1 Mycobacterium sp.
TGGCAGTGGTGAAGCGCTGCTGCACGTCGTCCCAGTTGACGACGTTCCAAAACGCCTTGACGTAGTCCGCTTTGACGTTCTTGTACTGCAGGTAGTAGGCGTGCTCCCACAGGTCGACCTGCAGCAGTGGCACGATGCCCAGTGGCACGTTGGCTTGCTGGTCGTAGAGCTGGAACGTCAACAGTCGCTGCCCCAGCGTGTCGTAGCCAAGGACGGCCCAACCCGATCCCTGCAGTCCGTTGGCCGCGGCGGCGAACTGGGCGCGGAACTTGTCGAAGGAACCGAACTGATCGTCGATCGCGGCCGCGAGTTCGCCAGTCGGTTTGTCACCCCCGTTGGGAGACAGGTTCTTCCACCAAATGGAGTGGTTGACGTGGCCGCCGAGGTGGAACGCCAGGTTCTTCTCGTTGAGAAAGATCGCGGCATGGTCGTCGGCGGCGCGTGCTTCCTCCAGTTTGGCGAGCGCGTCGTTGAGGCCCTTCACGTAGGTCGCGTGATGCTTGCCATGATGAATCTCGTTGATCTCACCCGAGATGTGTGGTTCGAGTGCCGCGTAGTCGTAGTCCAGGTCGGGCAAGGTGTATTCGGCCACGAGTTTCCCCTTCGAGTCGTCGGTCGTATCCGCGGGGCCGTTTCGCCCCGCCCGACGGTACGGCCGAACTCGCTGCGGCTCAGTGATTTTCTTCGCTGAGAACCAAAGGGAATGCGTAACGTCCTGAGAGACAGACGGAGTCAGACGTCCGAACTCTCCCGCCACAGATCGATGCCCGAATCAGAGGCGTACTGGTCGATTTCGGTGAGCTCGTCGGGCGTGAACTCGAGATTCGACAGCGCTCCAAGGTTCTCCTCGAGCTGCGCCACGCTGGATGCCCCGACGAGGGTGGAGGACACGGCGGGATCGCGCAGCACCCACGCCAACGCGAGCTGGGCCAGCGACTGCCCGCGGCGTTCGGCGATCGCCGCCAGACCGCGGAGCCGTTCAAGGACCTGGTCGGTCACCAGCTCGTCGTCGAACGTCGGGCGGGCCGTCGCGCGGTCCACGTCGGCGGCCGAATGCTGAAGGTAGCGGTCCGTCAGCAATCCCTGTGCGAGCGCGGTGAACGCGATGGCCCCCATGCCCGCGTTGGCGAGCTCGGTGGTCAGCCCGCCCTCGATCCACCGGTTCAGCAGCGAGTACGACGGCTGGTGGATCACCAGCGGGGTGCCCAGCCGCTGAGCGATCGCCGCAGCCTCCGCGGTCTTGCCGGGGGAGTACGACGAAATGCCCACGTAGCGCGTCTTGCCCGACCGCACCGCGGTGTCGAGGGCGCCGATCGTCTCCTCGAGCGGGGTGACCGGGTCGATGCGATGGGAGTAGAAGACGTCGACGTAGTCCAGCCCGAGGCGGTCGAGGGACTCGTCGAGACTGGCGAGCAGGTACGCGCGCCCGCCCAGCTGGCCGTAGGGGCCCGGCCACATGTCCCAGCCCGCCTTGGTGGAGATGACCAGCTCGTTGCGATAGGGCTTGAAGTCGCGGCGAAGCATCCTGCCGAAGTTCTCCTCGGCGGAGCCGTACGGGGGCCCGTAGTTGTTCGCCAGGTCGAAGTGGGTGATACCCCGATCGAAGGCGTAGCGCAGCACCTCTCGCTGCCCGTCGAAGGGACGGTTGTCGCCGAAGTTGTACCAGAGGCCCAGCGAGATGGCGGGCAGCAGAAGACCGGACGTCCCGACTCGCCGATAGGGCATCGCCGCGTAGCGGTCCCGGGACGCGACCCAGGGATCGTGGGTGAACGGCACGTCGGCGATCGCGAGTTCCTCGGTCATGGCGCCATCGTAGTGAGCGGCGTCGGCACTTGGGACCGGCTTGCCGGGACTCGGACTCCCAGGAAGTCCGGCCTTCGACGGAGGACGAACCCCAGCGACTCGTACAACCGG
The DNA here is from genome assembly GCF_040509115.1 of Mycobacterium sp. Taxonomy (GTDB): domain Bacteria; phylum Actinomycetota; class Actinomycetes; order Mycobacteriales; family Mycobacteriaceae; genus Mycobacterium. The sequence goes on from NZ_JBEVLO010000267.1 coordinate 1,915, forward strand.
ATGGCCGTCGCGTTCGAGGCCGACGCATGCAGGAACGGCGTCTCGCCGCGGGCTCGGATCCGGTGGGCGACGGCGTGCACCAGCCGCGTCGACAGACCGCGCCCGCGAAACGCCGGATCGGTACACACCGCGCTGATCTCGGCCCAGCCAGGGGTGTGCAGACGCTGGCCTGCCATGGCGACCAGGCGGCGGTCGTGGCGGAAGCCCAGATACGACCCGAGCTCGACGGTGCGTCGGAAGAAGGGGCCGGGCCTGGTCGCGGCGACCAGTGCCAGCATCTCCGGCACGTCGTCGGCTCCGAGTTCCACCGCGTCGGCGTCGTCGGCGGCGGCCACCCCGTCGGCGATCAGCTGAACTCCGGGCACGCGGTCGACCACCTGCCAGTCGGCGGGCGGATCGCCGATCACTCCGGTGAGGATCACCGTCGTTGCCGGACCGCTGATTTCGGCCAGGTCGGCCCAGTCGTCCCGATCCGGCACGTCGGCGAAGCCCGCGAAGCCCGCGATCTCGGCGGGGTAGCGGACGGCGCGGCCGCGGTGCAGCGCCAGGTGTCGGTGCGGGCCGGTCAACGAAGCGTAAACCGGGTTGTCCAACGGATGAGCGGCCACGGTGCACGATCCTGGCACGCCGCGGCGCGACGGTTCACACGGCTTCGCATCGCGCTGAGTTTTTCTCTCGCCGAACACCACCCCGAGTTCGTACCGTCACCACACGTGACGACATCAGCACTCTCACGGCGCCGCGCGCTGCAACTCCTCGGGTTGGCTGGCGGTGCCGCGCTACTCACGCCGGCCCTTGCCGCCTGCGGCTCGTCCAGCAGCGGCAACGCCCTCGCGGGCAACGCGCCGGTCTCGGGCAAGTTCGATGGCGTCACACTCAAGCTCCTGGTCAACCAGCCGCACGTGACGTCGTTCCGCGACGTGCTGGCACCGGCGTGGACGAAGGCGACCGGCGGCACGCTCGACGTCACCGCCGCGCCATACGACCAGCTCACCAGCAAACAGATCCTCGACGTCCAGAGTGGCACGGGCGAATTCGACGTCTTCGACTACTTCTACTTCGGGCTGGGCGACCTCGTCGACGCAGGCGCGTTGGTGGACCTGACGGACTGGATCGATCAGAACAAGACCGCCATCGGCGTCGACGGGTACCTTCCGTCGATCTACGATCCCTACACACTGCTCGACGACAAGCGGTACGGCCTGCCGTACGACGGTGACGTGCACATCCTGTTCTACAACTCCGAGCTGCTCGACCGGTACAAGGTCGAGCCCCCGAAGACGTGGGACGACTACGACGAGATCGCCGCCAAGATCACCAAGGACGCCCGCGGAGCGGCTTACGGCGCCATCGTGTCCGGCCAGCAGGTCCCGATGATCCTGGGCTGCTCGTACATCAACCGCCTCACGGGCTTCGGGGGCGAGCTGATCGGCTCCGACGGCAAGCCCGCCTTGACCTCCGACGCCTCGGTCGCCGCGCTGCAGCACCTCGTCGACGTCGCACCGGTGGCGCTACCGACGCCGCTGCAGGTCGGCTTCGACCAGGCCAATACGGCGTTCCTCACCGGACAGGGCGCGCTCCTGGACACCTGGACCGACATGGCGCTGCGGGCCGAGGATCCGACCGCATCGAAGATCGCGGGCAAGTGGGGTGCGGTCTCGCTACCCGTCGGCGGTACCAACACCACCCCCCGCGCCGCACTGGATGCAGGATTTGGCCTCGGCATCTCGACGGCGTCGAAGAACCAGGACGCCGCAGCGGCGTTCGTCAACTGGGCCACCGCGACGCCGCAGAACCTCGCGGTGTCGTCGACGGCGGGTGCTGGGATCGATCCGGTCCGCGGTGAGGTGCTCAACTCCGACGGCTACGCCAAGGTCGTCACCGGCGCGATCGCACCAATCCGCGAGGGCCTCAACGGTCATCCGCTGGTGTGGCCGAAGCAGGCGGGCGCGCCGAAGCTGTTGCAGGACCTCGTCGATCAGTTGGCGTTGGCCATCGCCGGTACGCAGACCGTCGACCAGTCCCTGGAGAACGCCCAAAAGAGCTGGGAGAGCGCCGCGACATGACGCGACGCGTCCCGCTCTGGCTGGCGTTGCCCGCCATCGCAGGACTGGTGCTGTTCCTGGTCTATCCGACGGCATACTTGGTGGCGCTGACGCTGACCGATTCATCGCTGGCGAAACCCCTGCGCGCGTTCAGCGGCGTCGACAACTTCCACAGCGCGTTCGATGCGCCCGCGTTCACGCCCTCGCTGTGGAAGTCCACCGCGTTCGCCGTCATCGCGACGGTGGCCACGACGGGTGTCGGGCTGGTGCTCGCGCTGCTCCTCCGGGCCCGTGGTACCCGGTTCGGTGCCGTCGGGGCACTGCTTCTGCTGCCGTTGGTCACGGCGCCGGTGCTCATCGGCGTGGCGTGGAAGCTGCTCCTCGCGCCGGTCGGTGGGGGACTGGCGGATGCCTTCGCGGCGGTGGGGCTCAGCGGCTTCAATCCTCTCGGATCCGGAAGCGGGGCGTTCGTCGTCCTCCTGCTCATCCACGTCTGGCAATGGACGCCGTTCGCCGTACTGATCCTGTTCGCCGCGCTCGGGGTCGTCCGCCCCGAACTGCTCGAGTCGGCGCGGATCGACGGCGCGAGCCCGTGGCGGACCTTCACCACCGTGACGTGGCCCGCGATCGCACCGACGGCCTGGGCGGTGCTGATCCTCGAGCTCGTCATCGGCTACAAGGTGTTCGACCTGATCGTCGTGATTACCTCGGGCGGTCCGGGGTTCGCGACGACGCTGACACCGTTCGTCATCTATCAGACGGGGTTGCGGGGAAGTTTCGACATGGGAACCGCGGCCGCTCAGACGATGATCTTTGCCGCCATCGTCGGCGTCGTCGCGACCGCCTTCACGGCGGCCAGGGCACGCACCGTCCGGGCCGAGCAGTCATGACCTCCGCAGCGAAGCGCTGGATCGTGCGTGTCGTGCTCGTCGTTGCGGTCGTGGTGACCCTGATTCCGATCGGATACCTGGTGTCGCTCGCGGTGCGTCCGCCCAGCGACGTGCTCAACTCCAGCCTGTTGCCGACGCAGTGGACGACGTCGAACTTCGCGTCGGTGTTCGACACGATCGCACTGGGCACCATGCTGCAGAACTCATGGATCTCGGCGGTGGGTGCGGCCATATTGGCGGCCGTGATCGCCACTCCCGCAGCGTATTTCACTGCCCGAAGGTTTGGCGGTGAGCGACTGCTTACGGTGCTGCTGGCCAGCTACTGCGCCCCACCGATCGTGGCGGTCATCCCGCTGTTCTTCCTGCTTCGCAATCTCGGTCTGACCAACAGCGTGATCGGATTGATCATCGTCAACGGCATCGCCAACGTTCCGGTGGCGGCCTGGCTGCTCGATGGATTCGTCCGCCGCATCCCCGTCGAGATCGACGAAGCCGCGGTCATCGACGGTCTGTCCGTCGCTGGCGCCTTCCGCAAGGCGGTGCTGCCGCTGCTGTGGCCCGGCATCGTTGCAGCACTGCTGGTGGTGTTCTTCTTGAGCTACAACGACTTTCTGTTCGCGGTGTACCTGGCAGTGACGAAGGAGAGTCAGACGTTGACGGTGGGTTTGTCACTCTTCCAAGGTGATCGCAACGTGCAGTTCGGCCAGCAGGCCGCGGCGGGACTACTCGGCATCGCGCCGGTCTACGTGCTTGCCCTGGTGGCGCAGCGCTACCTGGTGGGCGGGCTTTCGACGGGAGCCACCAAGTGACCACCGTAGAACTGATCGACGTCACCAAGTCGTACGGCGGCTCGACGGTCGTCGACGGCCTCGACCTCACCCTGGCGGATGGGTCGCTGACCGTCCTGGTCGGCCCATCGGGGTGCGGCAAGTCAACGACGTTGAGGATCGCGGCGGGTCTGGAGTCCGCGGACCGCGGCACGGTCCGGATCGGTGATCGCGACGTCACCTCGGCCGCTCCGCGCGAACGTGACGTGGCGATGGTCTTCCAGAATTACGCGTTGTATCCGAACCTCACCGTCGCAGGCAACATCGCCTTCCCGCTGCGCAACGCCGGTGCTGGCAAGGCCGAAGCCGCCGAACGCGCCCGCGAGGCAGCCGAACGGGTGGGCATCGCCGCTCTACTCGACCGCAAGCCACGGCAACTCTCGGGCGGGCAGCAGCAGCGGGTCGCGATCGCGCGCGCACTGGTGCGCACCCCGTCCGTCTTCCTCTTCGACGAACCGTTGAGCAACCTCGACGCCAAGCTCCGCGTCGAGTTGCGCTCCGAAATCCGGAGATTGCAACAGGAGTTGGGCATCACGGCCCTCTACGTCACGCATGATCAGGAAGAGGCGATGACCATTGCCGATCAGCTGGTGGTGCTCGATTCCGGACGCATCGCCCAGCGTGGCACGCCCGAGGAGCTGTACCGCGCACCGGCGAACACGTTCGTGGCGGGCTTCATCGGTTCGCCGAGCATGAACCTCGTCCCCGGCCGGATCCAGGGCGGTGTGTTCACGGCAGACGGCGTGACGTGGTCGGCGCCCGGCGCCGCGCAGGGCGAGGTGACCTTCGGGGTGCGGCCGGAGGATCTGCTGGTCGAGCCAGGGGGAGTGGACCGGGGCGAGCGAAGCGACGGGGGAATGGACCGGGGCGAGGCCCGTGTGGAGCTCGTCGAGTTGCTGGGACCGCGCTACGTGATCATCGTCAAGGCAGGCCCTCGTCGCTTGACCGCCGTCGTCGAGGCGTCCTCCGTCGCGGACTGGTCACGCGTGCCTGCGCCGGGAGATGCGGTCACCGTGCGGGTGCGAGCGGGGCGGGAGCACCTGTTCGACGGTGCCACCGGGCGGCGGCTGCCGGACTGAGGTGCCCGTCAGGCGCCGTCGCGACTCGGGGTGGTGCCGATCGACCACGCGTAGGGGGGCGGCGTGGCGTTGACGTCGAACGCTCCCAACACCTTCGCCTTGAACAGCCGCGGGTTGTGCGACGCGACGGTCCGGGCGTTGCGCCAGTGCCGGTCGAGCCCGCGGCCGGTCGACGTGGCCGACGCGCCGAGCGCGTCGAACAGTTCGGTGGCGGAGTCGAGCACCATCTTGGACACGGCCACCTGCGCCGCGCTGGTCTCCAACTCCGCAGCCTCGGTGGCCCGCCGCAGCTCGGCATCCGGGGCAGTGGCAGCGTCGGAGGCCACGTCCAGCGCTGCCGCGGCGCGCACCGCGACGGCCTCCGCGGCGTACGCAGCCGCCGAGATCTCACCGACGAGCCCGAGCACCTGCGGGTCGTCGCGAACGCGGGACGCGTTGGCGTGAGAGTAATTCCGGGTGCGGGCGCGAACTTCGGCGACGACGTCGCGGTGGATCGCCTTCGCGATGCCCGCGAGGGTCGCGATCAGGTTGAGCTGATACAGCGCGGTCTGATATGGATGCCGCTCGACGAACGGCAGTAGGTGGCCCCGTTCGACCCGGGCGTCGGTGAACTCGGCGGTTCCGCTTCCGGTGCCGCGCTGCCCGAACCCGTCCCAATCGTCCTGCACCACCACGCCGGGTTGCCGAGTGTCGACGATGGCGATCACGTGGGTCGATTCACCGCCATCGTCGAGTCGTGCGTACACGTCAGCCCATTCGGCGAAGATCGTTCCCGTGGTGTAGAACTTGCGGCCGTTGATTCGGTAGTGATCACCCTCGGGCACCACCACCGTCTGAACGTCGCCGATGAGGGTCGAACCGATCTCGGTCCACGCGTTCCCCGCGATCTCGCCGGCCACGAAGCGCTCGAACCAGGCACTCTGGTCGGCACCGCGGCGGTGTCGGAACAACACGTCCTCGACGAGGGTGAAGTGGCCACGCAGCGCCTGGGCCAGGTTGGCGTCGGCGGCGGCCAGATCGATCCAGACCCTGGTGATGTCCACCCAGCTCAAACCGCGGCCACCGAACTCCTGCGGCACCCGTAGTGCGCCGAAGCCGGCCTCCTTGAGGGCGGTCAGCACGTCGGTCGGCAACTGGTGTCCGATCTCGCGTTCGAGTGCGCCGGAGACGTTCTGTTCGATCAACGACGCGATCTCGGCTCGGACGTCGTCCGATTGCCGCACGTCACCCGTTGCGGACGCTGTCATGTGAATACCACCTGGTTCTGGACGCAGTTCTGTCGATTGTGCCCAACGATGCAAGCCGATCCGCGACGGGATCCGAATTATGTTCGCCACGAATACAACTGGCGGCAAACCGGCGAGGTAACACTAGGATCTGCGGGCATGACGCAGCGCACGCCATGGACTACGCCGTTGGACGGGGCCGAGACACCGCACTGGGACGCGGTCGCCGCCGAGGTCGCGGTGGCCTTGGAGCCCGATGTGCTGGCCCGCGATCGGGCCAACCAGGACCCCGTCGCCGAATTGAAGCTGCTGAAGGAATCCGGCCTGGCCAATCTGTTGATCCCCGTCGAGTACGGCGGACATGGGGGGCACTGGTCCAGCGCCCTGCGTGCCGTCAGGATCCTGGCCCGCACCGACGCCTCGATCGCGCAGATCCTCAGCTACCACTACGTCAACCACGCGGGCATCGTGTTCTTCGGGGCGCCGCAGCGGTGGGAGCACTGGTTCGGGGCCTCGGCGGATGGGCAGTGGCTGTGGGGTGACTCCGTCAATCCCGTCGACCCCGACCTGACGCTGACTCGGGTGGGATCGGACTATCGACTCAACGGGCGGAAGAGATTCTCGACGGGGGCCTCGACGGGAGACGTCACGCTGGTGATGGCCCTCGACCAGGCCGGGGATCGAGTGCTCGCGTCGGTGGTCGACCACGACCGCGCGGGCGTCGAGTACCTCGGCGACTGGGATGCCCTTGGTCAGCGCCTGTCCGCCAGCGGCAGCGTCCAATTCACCGACGTGGCGGTCGCCGCGGACGACGTCCTCGGCGAAGTGGGCGAGGAGCCATACTCGACGCTGGTGACACCAGGGGTGCAGCTGGGCTTCGCCAACTTGTATCTGGGCATCGCCGAGGGAGCCTTGAGCCGGGCCCGTCAGTTGACTCTCGACCGGCGGGGCGGTTGGTTGCTCGGCAGTGCCGAGCACTATTCGCGAGACCCGTTCGTGCAGCGCGTGTTCGGCGAGTTGCTGTCGCGGACTGCTGCCGTCGAGGCGCTGGTGGACCTGTGGAACGTGCGGTACGACGCGGTGATCGCCCGTGGCGCCGAGGTGACCGCAGACGATCGCGCCGCGGTCGAGATCGGCATCGCCAAGGCGAAGGTGGTGGCCACCGAAACCGCGCTCGAGGTGGCCCACCGCGTGTTCGAGGTGACCGGTTCCAGCTCCACCCGGAGCGACGTGGGACTGGACTTGTTCTGGCGCAACATCCGTACCCACTCCCTGCACGACCCGGTCGACTACAAGAAGCTCGAGGTCGGCGCAAACTTCCTGACCGGCGACGTGCAGCCGATCACGCTGTACACCTGAGCGGCCTGCTATCGACCCGACGTCGGCTGCGATGCGATCGACGACGATGATGACGGCACGGTGGACGGACGATCGATGATCGTCGAGCGCGAGCCGCCGACCCGGTAGCTGGCGCCGCGGTGCTCGTCGGGAAGTCGGTCACCACGTCCGAACAGCTTGTTGCGCAGGGATCCCGGCGTGTATTCGGGTTGGTAGGCGCCGCGCTCGGTGAGCACCGGCACCACATGGTCGACGACGTCGGCGAAGGTCCCTGGGGTGATGGCATACGCCAGGTTGAACCCGTCGACGTCGGTTTCTTCGACCCATTCCTGCAGCACGTCGGCCACGGTGTTACCCGAACCGACGATCAGCGGTCCGATGCCGCCGATCTTGCCCCAGTTGGCGATGTCGCGGACGGCCCACTCGCCACCGTCGGGATCCGCCGACTGGAATGCCTTGACCGCAGACAGGATCGCGTTCGAGTCGACGTTGCCGATCGGTTCGTCGAGGCCGTAACGCGCCAGGTCGACGCCCATCCAACCGGACATGAACGTGAGCGCGCCCTCGGGATCTCCCCAGGAGAGGTACTCGGCGTGCTTGGCCTTGGCTTCTTCGTCGGTGTCGGCCGTGATCACCGTCGAGAGGTTGAAGATCTTGGCCGCGTAGGGATCCCGGCCTGCGATCTCCAGCTCACGCCGGATGGTGCCGACGGTCTCGCGGAGAATGGCCTTCGTCGGAGCGGCCGTGAAGATGGCCTCGGCGTTCTCGGCGGCAAACCGCACGCCGCGCGGTGACGCCCCGGCCTGGAAGAGCACCGGTGTGCGCTGGGTGGACGGTTCGGACAGATGAATGCCGGGAACGCTGAAATGCGTTCCCTCGTGGCCGATGTGGTGCACCTTGTCCGGGTCGGTGAAGATGCCACGTTCCCGATCCTTGATGACGGCGCCGTCCTCCCATGAACCCTCCCACAGCTTGTAGAGCACCTCGAGGTACTCGTCGGCGTGGTCGTAGCGGGCATCGTGGGCGGGCTGGTCCGTCTGACCCATGTTGCGCGCCGCGGCCGGCAGGTAACCGGTGACGACGTTCCACCCGACGCGGCCCTTGGTGAGGTGGTCCAGGGTGGAGACGCGCCTCGCGAAGGGGTAGGGGTGCTCGAAGCCGGTTCCGGTGGTGATGCCGAAACCGAGATGCTCGGTCACCAACGCCATCGCCGACACCAACAGCAGCGGGTCGTTGACCGGAATCTGGGCGGCCTGCCGGATGGCTGCCTCGTCGCTGGCGCCGTAGATGTCGTAGGTGCCGAGCACGTCGGCGATGAACAGCGCGTCGAACCGTCCGCGTTCGAGCAGTTTGGCGAGGTCGGCCCAGTAGGCGAGGTCCTTGTACTCCGCGGAGCGGTCCTCGGGGTGTCGCCACAAACCGGGGGACTGGTGGGCGACGCAGTTCATGTCGAACGCGTTCAGACGTATGGTTCGGCTCACTGGCAGCATTCTCTTCGCGGTGGGCCCATCTGGCACGTGTTTGAGTCCCGAAGATTCGAAGTCCGATCATGCGGCCGGGGCCTGCGAACGCGCCCAGCCGGACCACTTGCATTCAGTCCGATTCGTAATCTCGGCTGGACCAGGGTCAGCTCGCTAGCGTCGAATCGCAGGGAACCGACGCCATTGATGGGCTGGGGGTAATGCCGAATGACCGATCTCGGACCCTTCGAGTGGATGCGCGACGTCATGGGCGATGCCGAGGCACTCGAGGTGTACGCAGAACTCTCCAGCGGGGGCAGCCCACGGGGGCGAGAGGTTGCGGGCACCGCGTCCTACGCGGCGCGCGAGTACTGGCCAGAGTTCTTCGCCGTTGCCGACCGGCCCGCGTTGGCCTCGTGCGCCCGCCTGTTCGACGACTACCCGTGGCTCACGACGTCGATGGTGCAGCGTGCGATCGACGCGTTGCACGGTCGAACGGCGATCACGCCGGGTGACATCGTCGAAGCCGCCCAATTGCTCGACGACGACGCCTGAGCCCAGCCGTACGTGTGCCGTAGAGAGGCACGTCGGCGGCGCGCGCCGGTGGGGAAGCGTCGAGAATCGGTCTGATTTATATGCGGCCGTTGACCGTTCGGCCGGGGCAGGATCGAAGCCATGACTGACAGCGCGATCACCGGGCAAGAGCAGAGCTTCAGCTGGGCCGGGTGGCACCAGGGATATGCCGATCCCGACTCCGACCTCTCTCGGCGGCTCGTCCACGTTCAGCGTCGCCTGTCCGAGGGACTCGACGCCGTCCCTGCTGGCCCCATTCGATTGATCAGTCTGTGCGCCGGCGAAGGTCGCGACGTTCTCGGAGTGCTCCCCGACCACCCGCGCCGTGACGACGTGACCGCTCGGCTGGTGGAACTCGATCCCGACGTCGCGGCGACGGCGAGATCGTCCACCGCGGCGCTGGGATTGGATCGGGTCGAGGTCGTCACGGGCGACGCAGGCACCGCCGCTGCCTACGCCGGCCTGGCCCCGGCCGACGTGGTGCTCGCCTGCGGCATCTTCGGCAACGTCGTCGACGACGACATCCGCCGGACCATCCGCGGTCTTGCGCAGCTGTGCAAACCCGGTGCCACCGTGCTGTGGACGCGCCATCGTGGGGCGCCCGATCTGACGCCGCAGATCCGAACCTGGTTCGGGGAGGCCGATTTCGACGAGGTCGGGTTCGACTATGAGGACGGCAGGAACTTCGCGGTGGGAACGCAGAGGTTCCGCGGTGTGACCGCCCGGCTGGACCCCTCCGCGAGGTTCTTCGAGTTCGCGCCGCGGGATCGCCCGTAGTGGCCCACTGCCTGAATCGCCCAGTGGCCCACTGCCTGGATCGCCCAGTGGCCCACTGACCGAAGTCGCCGCCCAGCACGCCAACGAGGCGTAGTCGCGCTGGGAACCAGGCGACGATGGCCTCGGCCGCTACCGAGCGGCCCCGACGAAGGGGATGGAGGCCGCACGAGTTCCGACCGAACTGCCGTCGAAGAGGCCGCGCTCGCGCAGGATCGGCACTACGCCCTCGCCGAACCAGAACAGTTCCTCCAGGTGCGGGTAGCCGGAGAAGATGAACTCGTCGATGCCGATCTCGGCGTACTCGGCGATTCGGTCCGCTACCTCGGTATGGCTGCCGACCAGCGCGGTGCCCGCACCGCCCCGCACCAGACCGACGCCGGCCCAGAGGTTGGGCGCGATCTCCAGGCTGCGCGCGTCGTGCCAAGAGCCGTCGGCCCGGTTGGCCTCGTGCAGCGCGAGCATCCGGCGCTGACCCTCGGATTGACTGCGGCTCAGCCCGGCCTGCGCCGACCGGACCGTCTCCTCGTCGAGAGCGGCGACGAGCTTGTCGGCCTGCGTCCAGGCGTCGTCGGCGTCGTCGCGGGAGATGGTGTGCAGCCGGATTCCGAACCGGACGTCGCGCCCCTGCTCGGCGGCTTCCTTGCGAATCCACGCGATCTTCTCACGGACCGCGGCGGGGGGTTCACCCCACGTCAGGTAGACGTCGGCGTGGCGCGCCGCGACTGGACCAGCGGCAGGGGAGCTGCCGCCGAAGTACAGGGGCGGCAATGGGTTTGGCAGGGTGGCCAGGGAAGCCTCTTCCACGCTGACGTGCTTGCCATGTGTCGTCACGGTCTCCCCGGCCCACAGCCTGCGGACCACGTCGAGGAACTCGTCGGCCCGTTCGTAGCGGGCATCCTTGTCGAGGTGATCGCCGAAGGCCCGTTGTTCGTGGGCCTCGCCTCCGACGACGACGTTCAGCAGGATGCGGCCAGGAGCATGACGGGCGAACGTCGCCGCCATCTGAGCCGACAGGGTGGGGCTCACCAGGCCCGGACGGAAAGCCACCAGGAAGGCCAGCGACGTCGTCTCGCGGGCGAGAAGCGATGCGGTGACGAACGCGTCCTCGCACCACGCGCCGGTCGGGATCAGCGCGCCGGTGAACCCGAACGTCTCGGCCGCCCGCACGATCGAGGCGAGGTAGTCGATGGAGGCGTCGCGGTCACTGTGCGCGGCGCCCGCCGGGGTGCCGTGACCCCCGCCGACGATGAGTCGGCTGTCACCGTACGTGGGCAGGAACCAATGCAGCTTCACAGTCATGTCACGACCTTAACGACACCTTCCGGGTTCGCGATCGGTTGATCCCGCTTGAGAATCCGCACTTAAGCAGCGCTGAAGGGTTCTGGTAGCGCGGCCCCCTTGTTCGGCACCCGCGCACGGTCGACGCTGTCGAGGTGCCAATTGTCGGCCACGAGTACGGGGGCAGCACTCTGCGCGAAAGTCTCGTCCTGCCCAGTCCAGCCTGAGAGGAGAGTCCCGATGCCGTCCACGACACCGAAGTTGGTGTTGAACTCGGTGATTCGAGCCATCGGTTTCACTCAGGGCGGGTGGCGTCACCCCGACGCCACTCCGCACCGCGCCCTGGAACTGGATTACTACCGGGAGTACGCCGAGATCTCGGAGCGAGGCCTGTTCGACGGGCTGTTCGTTGCGAATACTCCCGCCGCCAGGAGCAACGACTGGACCACGTTGTTCTCCCCCCTGGAGCCCGTCGCGCTGTTGTCGGCGTTGGCGCCCAACACGTCTCACATCGGGTTGATCGCCACGCTGTCGTCCACCTTCAACGACCCGTACAACGTCGCGCGGTCCATCGCCACGCTGGATCATCTCAGTGGCGGACGGGCCGGTGTCAACATCGTGACCTCCGGATCGGTGGATGCGGCGAGGAACTTCGGATTCGACGAGCTTCCCGGGCACGAGCACCGCTATGACCGGGCGCACGAATTCCTGGAAGTTCTCTACCAGTTGTGGGACAGCTGGGACGCTGACGCACTGGTCGTCGACAAGGCGGCGGGCGTCCAATCCAGGCCCGGCAGCGTGCGCCCCATCGGTTACCGCGGCAAGCACTTGGCGGTGCACGGCGCGCTGGACGTGCCGCGGTCACCACAGGGCAGGCCGCTGGTCTTCCAGTCCGGTGGTTCGGGGCCCGGCCGGGACCTGGCGGCGGCCTACGCCGACGCGGTCTACACCGCACAGCGCACGGTCGCCGAATCCGTGGCGTTTCGCGACGACCTTCACCACAGGCAACGCCAGCTCGGCAGGTCGGGACCCTTGGTCAAGGTTCTCCCCGGGTTGATCCCGATCGTCGCGAGCACCGACGCCGAGGCGCACGCCCGGCACGACGAAATCAGCGCCCTGAACCCACCGGAGCGTTCTGTGGGCATCCTCGCAGAACGCCTGAACGTGGATCTCTCCGGTGTGGCTCTCGACGAACCCTTTCCCGCACAGCGGCTTCCGCCGGTCGACAGCCTGGTCGGGGAGCGCAGTTTCCACGAGATCGTCCGCAGCCACGTCGACGCGGGCGCATCGTTGCGCGAGATTCTCCGGGTCACCGACTCGGGGAACAGCCATCTGCGGTTCGTCGGATCCGCCGAGCACGTCGCCGACGACATCGCGGCGTGGTTCGCCGCGGGCGCCGTCGACGGGTTCAACGTCAACCCCGCCATCACCCCGACGGGCCTCACTGATTTCGTCGACCACGTGGTTCCACTGCTGCAGGCCAAGGGAATCTACAAGCGCGAGTACACCGCCACGGGATCGCGACAGGCGTTCGCCTAGGTCATCACGGCTTGAGCGTGACCCCGGACCGGAACGTCACGGCCATCACTGCGCTGAGCACCAGCGCGGCACAGACGACCGCCGCGAGGGCATACCCCGGAGCGATGTCCGCATCGCCGAGCATGCCGTACCGCAGGGCCTGCACTGCGTAGAAGACCGGATTGAAGTAGCTCACCGCGCGCCACGCAGGCGCCAGGTCGTGGATCGAGTAGAACACCCCGCCCAGGTAGCACAGCGGCTGCACGACGAGCACCTGGATCGCCGCGGTGTGTTCCTGGGTCTTGGCATACAACGCCGCAAGCATTCCGGCCAGCGCGGCGAGCAACAGCACCGCCGCCCAGGCCGCGACGAAGTACGCCGGACGGTCGATGCGCGAGCCCGTCAGCGGAATGGCGACGGCCAGAAGACCGGAGGAGATCAACGTCCCGCGGACCATCGAGCCGAGGATCAGCGCCAGGTTGATCTCCCACCAACGCAGCGGGCTGGCGAGCACTGCGTTGATGAAGCGGTCCTTGCGGGCCTCGAAGAGCGATGCGGTGCCCTGGATGTAGCCCGCCGTCACGACCGACAACACGACGAGGCCGGGGAGGATGAACTGTGCGTAGGGCACACCCCGTACCCCCGGGATGCGGCTGCCGAGCGCGAGCCCGAAGACGAACACGAACAGCAGAGCGGCCAGCATCTGTCCGGCCACGGTGAAGTGCCAGTTCTTGAGATACCGCACGATCTCGCGCTGCAGCAGCCAGGTGAACGCAGGTCGCGTCGCGCGGTACTGCTGGTCGTAGGGCGTCAAAGGTGCTGCGGCGAGCCAGTTCTCAGTCATCGACGAAACCCACCGCCGGTGCGGCGATCACGCGCTCGTAGACCTCGGCCAGATGAGCGGCGCCGAACTCGGCGCGCAGTCGTGCGGCGCTGTCACGGGAGATGATGCGGCCCCCCTTGATGAGGGCGACTTCGTCGCAGAGCACTTCTGCCTCCTCCAGATAGTGCGTCGTGAGCAGGATCGTGTGGCCAATCCGGTGCAGATCGCGCATGTAGCCCCACAGGTCGGCGCGCAGCTCCACGTCAACGCCCGCGGTCGGCTCGTCGAGGATCAGGAGGCGGGGCCGGTGGATCAAGGCACGGGCCACCAGCAGTCGGCGCTGCATGCCACCGGAGAGCGCGTGGGGATGCAGCTTGGCCTTGTCCGCGAGGCCGAGTAGTTCGAGCAGGTCGTGCGCTCGACGGGTGGCTTCGCGGCGGCCCACTCCGTAGTAGCCGGCGTGATAGATCAGAATCTCCACGTTGGTCAGGAACCGGTCCAGGTTGACCTCCTGTTCGGCCAGGCCCACCAGGGCCCGGCCGGTCCGGGAGTCGTTGTCGTGGCCGAAGATCCGAATCTGCCCCGCCGATGGCCGCAGCAGGTTGCACGTCGCCGCGATCAGCGTCGACTTGCCGGCCCCATTGGGGCCGAGCAGCCCGAAGAACGCGCCGTCGGGGATCTCCAGATCGAGGTCGTGCAGGGCGGTGAAGCCCGATCGGTAGGTCTTGCGCAGCCGCACGACTGCCAGAGCAGGGGGCGCCACCGCAGACGACCTCCTCGGGTGATGGACGCAACTGCGTAACCATATTCGGCCGTGGCCCGCGAATAGTTAAGTCACGGTGTCGCATTCCCGTAGCCGAAGCCGGTTGTTCGCAACCAGGCTGCCGTCGAGACTGATTGGCTACTACCGCCGAGCAGCTGAGGACACAGATGACCGCCATCGCGACAGCCACCATCGACGCTGGGAGCCTGCATCGGCTCCTGGGCTCAGGAACGGAGTACGCGCTCGTCGACGTGCGTGAAGCGGGTGTGACGGCCGCGCAGGGCTCGATCCTGCTCGCCGTGTCGATTCCGCTGAGCGTCCTGGAGCTCAAGGTGGGCACCCGCATTCCGCGGCCGTCGACGCCGGTCGTGGTCTACGACGGCGGCGCCGGGGACGATCTCGCCGAACGCGGTGCGGCGCGTCTGACGGCGCTCGGCTACACCGACGTCCGGGTGCTTGACGGGGGTCTGCGCGCCTGGGCGGAGGCCGGCTACAAGGTGCAGTCCGGTGGCGACCACGTGATCGGCCAGGCGTTCGGCGAGTGGATCGAACACGTCTACGAGACACCGCACATCACCGTCGAGGACTTCCGGGCGCGCGTCGCCGCCGGTGAGGACGTCGTCCTGCTCGACAGCAGGCCGATCGGGGAGTTCGAGAACCACAGCCTGCCCGGTGGAACGTCGATCCCCGGCGCCGAGTTGGTCTACCGGGCCGCGGAGGTGGTGAAGTCACCCGACTCGCTGGTGGTGGTGAACTGCGCGGGACGCACCCGCAGCATCCTCGGCGCCCAGGTGCTCATCAATGCAGGCCTGCCCAACAAGGTGGTCTCCCTGGAGGGCGGCACCCAGTCCTGGGTGCTGGAGGGCCACGAGTTGGTGCACGGCAAGTCGGTCGCGGCCCCGCTGCCCGGGGCGCAGGCCTCGGAGGCAGCGCGTGCGGCGGCGGCGCGGTTCGCGGAGCGATTTGCGATCACTCGCATCGACAAGGCGACCCTCGCGCAGTTTCGCAGTGAAGCGCAGAGCCGTTCGCTCTACGTTCTCGACGTGCGCACTCCGCAGGAGTTCGAGGCGGGCCACCTCGCCGGCTCCCGCTCGGCGCCGAGCTGGGACGTCGCACCGTGGACGTTCCGCTACGTCAGTACGCACAACGCCCGCATCGTGCTGGTCGACAACGACACCGTTCGGGCGACCGTGGCCGCGTCGTGGATCGCTCAGATCGGGTGGGGTGAGGTGTTCGTCCTGGAGAATGCCCTCGACGGCGAGTTGGAGACCGGCCCTGCCCCAGACGCGTTCGAGGTGCCGCAGTCCGGGTATTCCGTCGTGTCGGCAGACACCATCGATGTCGTGTCGGCAGACACCATCGATGTCGTGTCGGCAGACACCATCGATGTCGTGTCGGCAGAGGATCGCGTTGTCGTCGACGTCGCGCCGTCCCCGGCCTACCGGGCCGGGCACATACCCGGCGCAGTCTTCGCCATCCGCTCCCGGCTGGCGGGGTCGGCCGCCGACATTCCGGGCTCGGGTCCCATCGTCGTGACGTCGGAGGACGGGGTGCTGGCGAGGTTCGCCGCCGCTGAACTCAGCGGGGTCGTCGACCGACCGGTCGAAGTCCTCGACGGGGGGACGCGAGCATGGCAGGCAGCGGGTCGCGCCATCGAGAGCGGCACGGAGAACTGGCTGCACGACGCCGACGACGTCGTCCGATCCGGTTGGCGGGAAACCGATTTGGAGAAGCGCAAGGCCGGGTTCCGGTGGTACCTGGGCTGGGAACTCGGCCTGGTCGCCGAGCTCGAGCAGGACGACACCGTGCCGTTCAAGCGGTTCGACTAGGGGCGGGCGTCGGCGGCCTCGAGTCGGCGGCCTCGAGAGCTGCCGCCATGCTCGGGGCAGTCGACCTCGGCGTGCCCGCTCAGTAGTTGATGGTGCCGAGCAATCCGCCGCCCGCCGCGACGGCGTCGCCGGTGATGCTGACGCTGCGCGGTGAGGCCAGGAACGTGACGACGTCGGCGACCTCGGTGGCGTCGACGATCCGTCCGATCGCGTTGCCCGCGAGTTGCCTCTCGTAGTCGGCCAGTGAGATTCCAGCGGCGTCGGCGCCGGCCTGATACTCGACGGTCTTGCTTTCCGTGCGCGTCTGGCCGGGGTGCACCACGGTCACGTTGACACCGTGCGGACCCAACTCGTCGGCGAGGTTCTTGGTCAACGCCGCCACGCTCACATTGCGGATGCTGCGCACGATCGAGTGCGTTTGGCGGTAACCCAGCCCGCTGACGTTGATGATCCGGCCCCAGCCCTGGTCGACCAGGAGGGGAGCCACGGCCCGTGCGGTCCGCAGATAGCCGACGACCTTGATGTTGACGTCACCCCAGAACGCCGCGTCGGTGGTGTCGGCCAGGTTGGGAGCGCCTGCGCCAATGGTTTGGTTGGACGCGTTGTTGACCAGGATGTCGACCCCGCCGAGTTCCTCGACGGCCCGTGCGACCAAGGCGCTCACCGAGGCGTCGTCCCCAGTGTCGGTGACGACGGGGATGGCGCGCCTGCCGCTTCGTTCGGCCACCTCGGCGGCGGCCTTCTCCAAGGTGTCGCGGTTGCGGGCGGCGAGCACCACGTCGACGCCCTCTGCGGCCAGCGCGTGCGCGACGGCCAGCCCGATGCCCTTGCTGCCGCCGGTGATGATCGCGCGCTTGTCGGCCAGTTGCAGATCCATGTCAATTTCTCCTCGTCGTGGTTGTGATATTAGAAGAAGGCGCCGTTGGGTAGCGGAGCCCCCGTCAGTTCGTGTGCCCCAATTGCCTTGGCCTTGTACGTTTTCGGGTTGTGTGCTGCGAGCGTCCGGATGTTGCGCCAGTGGCGATCCAGGTGTGAGCTGCGCCGCGCCGCCGTCCCGCCGCCCACGTCGAACAGATCGCCTGCCGCGCGCAGCGCGAGTTCGTCGACGACGACCTTCGCCTTGGCCGCACGCAGGGCGGCGCGCAGCGACAGGTCCGGCTCATCTGCGGTGCCGTGCGCACCGTAGGCGTCGGCGAGGGCATCGGCCGCCGAGGACACCATTGCCTCTGCGGCAAAGGCCTGGCTGGATAGCAGCCCAACCGTCTGCTGCAGGATCGGATCGTCGGTGGGGTTCTCGGACGCCGCGTGATAGAACGTTCGCTGCTTGTTGCGGACCAGGTCGGCGGCATCCCTGGTGACCCTGCGCAGGATCCCGGCGATCACGGCGGTGAGATACAGCTGCGGAAAGGTCGCCGAGTACGTGAGGTCGCCGTAGTACGTGCCGTCCGCCAGGAACTCGTCGCGTTCGACGGCGACGTCGTGGAAGCGGGTGGTGCCGCTGCCGGTGAACCGTTGTCCGATGCCGTCCCAATCCCGTTCGACGACGACGCCGTCGCGTCCGGAGGGAACCACCACCCGCGCGGGCTTCCCGTCGGGCCCGGTGGCTCCGACGACGAGGTAGTCGGCGTACAGGTTGCCAGTGCTGTAGAACTTCTCGCCGGACAGCCGCAGGCCCGCGGGCTCGTCGGTGACGGTCGTGGCGAAGTCCTGGTTGCGTCGCCCGGCCTGCCTGCGGGTCAGCTCGGTGGACGCCAGCCCGAACAGCTTGCCCGCCGTGACCAGTTCCAGCCACCGGCGGTCGCCTCGAACGTCGTTTCTGAGCAGGCTCTCGGTGAAGTTGAAGTGGTTGCGCACGCTGTGTGCCACGTTGGGATCCACCTCGCCGAGCGCGATCACGATCGCGAAGAGCTCGGACAGGGTGGCGCCGCCACCGCCGAGGGCAACGGGGAGTCGCAGCGCACCGAGGCGGGCTGCGCGCAGGACCTCGAACTCGGCGAAGGGATGTCGGTCCTCCTGGTCGCGTTCGACGACGCCGGCGTCGACGTAGGCGAGGAGCTGTGCCAGTTCGGCGGATCCGACGGTCACCGGTTTGGTGAACGTGGGTGCGGTCGTGGGGGACTGGGCGTCGGTAACGGTGGTCATGTCGTCCTTCGATCGGTGGGTGGCCGGGATCGCAGCGTCGGGGCGAGGAATGGATGGCGCGGGCTATCGGCACCGCGCCACCCATCACGCACGACCGGCGATACCCCTCAGATCTCGCCGTCGGTGAGCACTTCGTCCAGGCAAAGAAGGTCCAGGCAAAGAAGAAGGGGGATGGGCTCCATCACGAATCATGTTCGAGCCAACGGGCGATGCGAGCAATGAATAACCTCTACCAGATCGATTAACCTCAACCTATCCAGTGAGCGAATCGTGTGTCGCCAGTCGAGCGAGCGTCTGCTCCGCGTCCAGCGTGCGGGGAGGCCTGCCGCTTCGAGCGTACTCGGCCGTGACTCGTTGGAGCAGTTCGTTGACGGGCGCCGTCAGACCGAGAAGTCGGGCCTGTAACACGATTTCACCGTTGAACCAGTCGGTTTCGACGTCGACGCGGCCCCGCGCAACGCTCTGCCAGGTCGAACCGAAGTAGTCGGCGCGCACCCTGCCGTTCAGGACCTCGCCGCGACGCTCCCGATCGCGGTCGGCGGTGATGACGTCGATTCCGGCGGTGGCGAGCACCCTCTCGGCCTCCGTCCGCGCGCGGGCGACGAGTTCCTCGGCCGCCGAACTCGGACGGTGCGTCGCGGTGACCCCGTTGGCGAGGTTGGCGATCAGCTTGCGGTACTTCCACGCCATGATGTCGGGGCGAACCTCCGAGAGGAACTGAGCGGCGCGGAACATGGCCGACACCCGCTGCGCGACGTCGTCGCCACCGGAGGGATACCTGCCGAGGTCCAGAATGCCTGCCACCGGATGGCTCTGCTGGACGACCACCCCCGGCTCGAGATGTGCCGCCGAGACCAGCACGGCCACGCCGTAGACCTCGGAGAACCTGCGGAGTGCCGCCCGTTCGTTGGCAACTCCGTTCTGCGCCGCGAACACCGGGGTCCGACGAGGTGCATGTGCGGCGAGATCGTCGAGCGCAGTTTGCGTCTGGTGACTCTTCACGGCGATCATCACGATCGGATCGTCCGACCAGTCGACCTCGCCCGCGTTGGCGACGGCAGACAACCGCACCGTCGTCTGGCCGGTGTCGTCCACCAGCGTCAACCCCGACGCTCGGACGGCATCGAGGTGCTCACCGCGAGCCACCGCCGTGACGTCGATGCCTGCGAGCACTAGGCGGGCGGCCAACACCCCGCCGATCGCACCCGCTCCGTAGACGACCAGGCGTGGCGCCGACGTGTCAGGCATGAACCGCATCCCGCAACAAGGGAAGCAACTGGTCACCGATCCGCTCGACCTCCGACCGGTACGGGGTGTCGGACAGGACGAAGTGGGTAACGCCGAGGGCGGCATACCTCTGAAGGGCATCGGCCACCTCGGCAGCCGAGCCCACCAGCCACGTCGTGCCCGCGCCCCCTCCGCCATGACGTCCCGGGGCGGTGTACAGACACGTGTCGAGCACCTCGCCGCGCTCGGCGAGGTCGAGCAGGCGTTGCTGGCCCACTGCGGCACCACCGTTGCGCTGGTGCAAGTCGGGCCTGCCCGCGATGGCCGCGACCTTCGCTTCGGCGTCCTGCCACGCCTGCTCGCTGGTGTCGCGAACCAACGTCGTGATCCGCAAGCCGAATTCGAGTGGCGCGTGCTCTCGCGCCACCGCTGCCGACAGCGCCTTGAGCCGGTCGATCCGCTCGGCGATCCCGTCGAGCGGCTCACCCCAGAACAGCTGCACGTCGGCCTCGGCCGCCGCGACCCGTTCGGCTGCGGCGGACGCTCCGCCGAAGTACAACCTCGGGTGCCTGCCCGTGTCGGCGCCGAACGTGCGCGGTGCCACCGTCGAGTGCTCGACGCGGAAGAACTCCCCGGTGAAGGTGACGTCGTCGTCGTGCCACAGCCTGCGGACCAGCTGAAGGAACTCCCGGGTCCGGTCGTACCGGCGGGACTTGTCGAACTCGCCGTCACCGTAGGCGGCCAGATCATCGGTGCCGCTGACGATGTTGACGAAGAGTCGGCCACCGCTGAGTTGATCGAGTGTGGCTGCGGCACTGGCGAAGTGCGCGGGGTGCCAGTATCCGGGACGGACGGCGACCAACGGTGTGAACGTGGTGGTGCGCGCCGCGATGGCGGTGGCGACGGTGAACGTGTCCGGTCGACCCCAACCCGTGCCGATCAGAGCTCCACCCCAGCCGTGGCGTTCGGCGCGCAGCGCGAGGTCCGCGGAGAAGTCCAGCGTTCCCCACCCGTCGACGGTGTCGTCACCCCGGTGCCCCGGCGCCACCGTATTGGGGATGTACCAGAGGAACTGGCGTCCCGGCGTGGTCATCGGACCGCGCCTGCGGGCGCCGATCGTGCCGCGTGCAGATCGGCGAGCACGAGGTCGCGGGTGATCGCCTGGGTCAGCCGCGGCACGCCGATGCGCAGGCTCGGGATGTCGCCGACGGGCCTGCCGAAGCTCACGCTGGCGCCGATGCTGAAGACGTGGATGTCGGACAGCCACGGCGCGGTGCCCGGCTGCCGCTCGGTGAGCTCGTATCCGGCGCCCAGGTACGGAGCGACCGCAAGCAGTGCGTTCTCCAAATCCTCTGGTGGCGTGTACACGTCGCGCCAGCGGGCGATGTAGGGCGCGATGGTTGCGAGTTCGGGCCTGGTGTGGGGGTCTTGTTGATAGCCGGTCCCGGCGATGACGTAGTCAAACGTACGGACGCCGTCGGCGGCGTCGACCCGCACTCGCCCGTCCTGCTCGGTTGCCGACGACCACGGAGCGGAGACGTGCAGGTGATAGTTGGTGAAGGCGGCCGCACGGGCGACGGAGTCCTCGGGTACGTTGGCCCCCTGCACGGCCGCCTTCCAGCGCTGCTCCCAGCGTTGCGGATCCGGAAGTAGATGAAAAACGTCTTGCACCAACGGATTCGGACGGTTTGCCGGGTTGGCGACGACGACCTCGGGTCTGCGCGTGTAGACGTGCACCTCGGCGGCGCCTGCTTCGAGCGCGGTGGCCGCGGCATCGTAGGCCGACGCCGCGGCTCCGAGCACGCCGACGGTGCGGCCCCGCAACGCCGCGAAGTCGATGGCGTCGGCCGTGTGCGCCCATAGGGTGTCGGGCAGGCCCCGCAGAGCCTCCGGCACGTGGGGACCGCCGGTGCCTGCGACCCCGCCCGCCAGGACGATCTTGCGGGCTTCCTCGGTCCAACGACGCCCCGCCCGTTCCAGGGTCAGGCGCAGGCCCGCCCCCGCGGGTTCGATGTCGGTGACCCGGACGTCGCGGCGAATGACACCGTCCACCTGTCGCTGGAACCAACTCAGGTAGTCGGCCCAGTCCGCGGTGGCGATCCGGTCGAGACCATCGAAGGCGTCCGAGCCGTGGATGCTCTCGAACCAAGCGCGAAACGACAGTGCCGGGTTGCCGAGTTCGGGACCGGAGATCGTCTTGGCCGTGCGGAGCGTGCGCATCCTGGCTCGGGACCGCCACGCCGAGTCGGCCTCCGCGGCACCCGCATCGATGACGGTGACGTCGGAGACCCCGGCGCAACGAAGGGCATGCGCGATGGTGACGCCGCTCTGGCCGCCGCCGACGATCGCGACGTCGTGGTCGACACCGTCGCGCGGGGCAATCAGGTTCCTCCCATCCACACCCAGCAGCCGCAGGGACTCCTTCGCAGCCAGATCGGCGTGCGCAGTGGAGGGGCGATCCCTACTCTCCGTGCTCATCCCTTGGCCGCCGTCGTGATCAGGTTGGCGTTGGTTGGGCGCGCCAGGCCGTAGTGTCCGCGCAGTGTCGAGGTGGTGTACTCGGTGCGGAACAGGCCGCGCGCCCGCAGAATCGGGACCACGTGGTCGACGAACGTCTCGAGACCCGATGGCAGGACGGGCGGCATGACGTTGAAACCGTCGGCCGCACCGGCGTCGAACCAGTTCTCGATGGTGTCCGCCACCTGCTCGGGGGTGCCGGTGAAGGTGCGGTGACCCCGGCCGCCGCCGAGGCGGCCGATCAACTGCCGGACGGTGAGCCTCTCGCGGCGGGCCAGTTCGACGATCAGCGTGTAGCGGCTCTTGGCGCCTTCGATCGCCTCCTCCGGCAGCAGGTCGTCGGGTAGGCGACGGTCCAGGTCGAGCTCCTCGATCGGAACCCGCAAGGTGTCGGCGAGTTGCTGGTGCGCGTACTGCGCGACGATCGCGTCGTCGAGTGCGCGCTCCGCGGCCGCCGCCTCGGCCTCGGTGCTGCCGATCACCGGGACGATGCCGGGCAGGATCTTGATGGCGTCGGGGTCGCGCCCCGCGGCCAGTGCGCGTGACTTCAGATCCGCATAGAAGTCGCGGGCCTCGGCGAGCGTCTGCTGCGCGGTGAAGACCGCGTCGGCATGGTGGCCGGCCAGCGCCTTGCCGTCCTGCGACGAACCGGCCTGCACCAGCAGCGGATAGCCCTGCGGGGAGCGGGGGATGTTGAGCGCGCCATGGACGGAGAAGTGCTCGCCGCGGTGTGCCGGTGGGTGGATCTTCGACTGGTCACCCCAGACACCCGCCGCCTTGTCAGCCACGATCGCGTCGTCTTCCCAACTGTCCCAGAGCTTCTGCGCCAGCTTCACGAATTCCTCGGCACGCGCGTAGCGGGTGGCATGGTCGGGCAGGTCGTCGAGACCGAAGTTACGGGCCGCATCCACGGTGGCCGTGGTCACGACGTTCCATCCCGCGCGGCCGTTGCTGACGTGGTCGAGTGTGGCGAACCGCCTTGCGAGGTTGTATGGGGAGTTGTAGGACGTCGACGCAGTGGCGATGAGCCCGATCCGATCGGTCACGCCGGCCAGCACGGTCAACAGCATCAGCGGTTCGAGAACCCCGAGCGGCCGCCGACCGATGTTGCCGTTGAGCTGAGGACTGTCGGCCAGGAACAGCGAATCGAAGGTGCCTCGCTCCGCGGTGGTCGCCAACCGCACGTAATGGGCCACGTCGGTCGCGGCGAACGGATCGCTCTCGCCGAGTCGCCAGGATGCCTCGTGATGACCGGTACTCATGAGGAACGCGTTCAGATGCAACTGACGTCCGTCACCCACGTACCCGACCCCTTCTCCACGCCGCCGCTTCTCGACTCAGCTGCCAGCCTCCGTGCTGGCCCGACACGTCGCAACGTATCGAGATACCGCGAGGAAATCTGCGAACTTTCGCTACGGGAAAGCTGTAGTGGGAGCGCGTTGATCACCAAGAGCGGGTGCCGAAAGCTGATGGTCATGGCCAACATCGTCGAGCTGGCGCCGCTGTTCGCAGACGCAGGAACCAGAGAGTTCGCACTGGTCAACGGGATCTGGAACACCGGTGACGCCACGGCCGCCCTCGCTCACGAGCGCGGGCACTCGTACTGGCGCCCGGTGACCGGCGGTCTTGCCCGCGGCGAGCTACGGTCGGCGCTGACCGTGGCCGACGCGTTGATTCTGGCACCGACCGCTGCCGCCATCACCGGTATGCGGCAGCCCGTCGACGGTGCGGAGTCGGGCAGGATCATCGGTCACCGCATCCTCGATGCGGTCGGCGCCGAGTTCCCGGGTCTGCACGTCGTGCTCGTCTCGCACTTCCTCGCAGGCCACGGGTTGTCGCATCGCAACGCCAAACCTCACACCTGGGGTCTGCGTGCATTGGAGGCGCACGTGCGTGGCGGCCGCAATCCGTGGACGATCCTGCGGCCGACGTGGCTCTCCACCATTCACGACGGGTCCTACCAGACGAGGCTCACCGCAGACCAGCATGCCGACGGGCTGGTCAGCACGGCCAGCATCGCCCGCGCGGTGCTGGCGGCCGTCGAGAGCCCGCAATCCGCCGCGGGACGCACCGCGGCGATCTACAACCTGAGCATCCCCGGATCGGCAGAAGGTGATCCCGTTGGCCAGCTCGAGGCACAGTTCGCCTCTCTGGAACCGGATTTCGAGGCCGCATTTGCCGACGCGACGGTGAGTGCGTGACTGGACGCAGCCGCATCGCCGGTCAGCACGAGTGGGAGGCCACGTTCGGGCGCGACGAACTAGGGCGCCCCGTGCCGCCGGCTCGGCACCTGCTGATCTTCGTCGATGTCGTCGGACGCCCGGGCGACGCTGCCGAACGGCACCTCGAAAGTGCGCTCGCAACACTGGAAGCCAGGCACCCGCACGGACGGGACGGCATCCTGTCGACCATCGGGTGGGGGCCGCGGTGGTGGGACCGCCACACCGGTCACCCCGGTCTGATCGCCCAACCGGCGCGGATGTCACGCTGGGAAGACCCCGTGATCGACGACGCTGACGCCGTGTTCCACCTCGCCAGCGACCACGAGGACGTCCTCGCCGACGCCGAGGACGGTCTGTTCGGAAGCGGCGGGTCCGCGCAGGGCGAGTTCCTGAGGGTCCGAGAGGTTCGGCGCGGGTTCGTCGGCGCAGGCCTGCCGAGTCGGGTCCTTCCCGAGTTGGGAATTCCCGCAACGTCGCCGCTGCTGTTCGGCTTTCACTCCGTGCACCGCGGGAGCCAGGCTCCCGAACCGAACATCACCATCGAACGGGGGCCCCTCGCGGGTGGCACCACCCAGCACGTGAGTCGCATCGAACTGGACGTCGAGCGGTGGCAGGCACTGGACCGCGACAGCCAGGCCGCGCTGCTCTACGCGCCGACCGTCACCGCCGCCCACGCCGCCACACTCGTCGACGATGCTCCGAGTGACTACGAGCGCTACGAGCAGACGGTTTCTGAGCACGGCATCGTTGGGCACGCGCAGGCCGCGGCGCGGGCGCGCGTCGACAACGTCCCCGTCATCAACCGGCGCGATTTCGCCACGGTCGACGACGGCAGGCCGGGAACACATTTCGTGGCACTGCAGAAGGAACTACGCGACTTCAACAACACCAGGGCGATCATGAACGGCGCCGACGGATCCGATCACCACCGGGCCGTCGGTGCACGCCGCCGCAATGGCATCAACGCGTTCTTCGACGTCACCCGACGCGCCACCTTCGGCATCCCGGCCAGAGCACTTCGCGCCTATCCGCACCGCAGGGGCTGGAGGCATTGAGATGGCTGCAATGACCGCAATGACCGGGGGTGGGGGAACCCCTCACGACGCCGCATCCGGGCTCGACGACGATGCCATCGGCGCACTGCGAGAGATCCTGACCGACCCCGCGGTTCCCGTCGGCGGCACCCTCTCGCAACATCCCGGCATCGAGCCTTCCGAGGGCAGGCGGATCGCCGCGTTGCGCGAGGCCCACGATTACCTCACCAGCCGCAGGGTCGCCGCCGTCGCGGCCCAATCCGGGGATGCGGCAACGAGACTGATTGCCTCTCTTGGCGAGGTCGACGAAGCGTTGGCGGGGACACTGCACTGGCACGCCGTTCTCGCATCGACGATCGCGTCGCTGCCCGCGACGCGGGCCCGCAATGCCGTGCTCGGTGACGTGTCCCGTGGCGAATTGCTCACCTGGGGGACCCGGGCTCGGTCGTGGGCGTGGACCGAGGCCGCCGACCCCATCGGCAAGGTGGATGCCGAGTTCGAAACCGACGAGTTTCCAGGCCTCTACGACGCGTTGGTGGTGTGGGAGCCTGCTGCCGGGCTGGTGGTCGTCCCCACCCATCGAGAGCGGGTCGGGTGGGAACCCATCCGACCCCTTAGGCCCAGCGGCAGCTGGGTGGTCCGGTTGGCACACGCCACCGTGCACGCCGACGAGGTGATCCCGGTCGCCTCTCATCCATGCGACCTCGTCACCTGGCGAGAGAAGGATCCGACATGACCGGCATCGTCACCCGCCCACCGGCGATCGATTCACCTGATCTCACACGTGTCCTCGACCAGATCGCCGAGGACGCGAGGCGCCGCCGTGACGACGCCACGACCGACCGCGAACCGCACGCGGCGATCGCACTGGTGCGCGAGCATCGCCTCGGGGCGGTCCGGGTGCCGACCGACCTCGGTGGGGGCGGATACACCAAGCGCGACTTCTACGCCCTGGTGATCCGGCTCGGGGAGGCCGATCCGGACGTCCCGCACATCCTGCGGGTGCACTGGGGTTTCGTGGAGGACCGCCTGCGACTGCGTCGCACCGAGCGCGACAGGACGTGGTTGAAACAGATCGTGGACGGCGTGCTCTTCGGTGGGGCGAACTCCGAACTCACCGATCGTCCGCCGGGCATCTACGCGTACGACACCACCTTGATCGCCGACGGGGATGGTTACCGGCTCAACGGGCGAAAGTTCTACAGCACGGGCAGCTTGTACTCCGACTTCCTCCGCATCACCGCCAACGATCCCGACGGCAAGCCGGTGAGTGCCCTGATTCCCGCCGATCGTGACGGTGTGGTGCACGCCGACGACTGGGATGGCATTGGACAGGCCGAGACTGGAAGCGGCACCACCATTCTCGACAACGTGTACGTCGGCGCCGACGAGCTCATTCCGTTCGAGAGGTGGGGTGGCGACCCGGACGTGCAGGCGGAGCGGCCCCGCCAGTCGCAACCGCAACTGATCCTGCATGCCATCGCGGCGGGGATCCTGAGTGCGGTTGCGCTCGACGCCGCCGAGCTGGTCCGCACCCGGCGCCGCAGCTATTCCTGGGCGGTCACCGCCGAACCTCGCCACGATCCGCAGCTGCTCCAGATCATCGGCGGGCTGTCCTCGGCGGCGTTCGTCGCCGAGGCGACCGTGCTGGCCGCCGCGGATGCGCAGGATCACGCGGCGAACTTCGCCTACGAGCACGGCCGCGCCGATCCCGATCTCGAGCATCGGGCTTCGCTGCTGGCTGCCAAGACGAAGGTCGGCATCGAAGAGTTGGCGTTGAAGGCGGCCGGCGATCTGTTCGCCGTCGGCGGGGCGTCGGCCACCCGCACGTCGGCTCATCTCGATCGCCACTGGCGCAATCTGCGGACCCTGTTCTCCCACAACCCCACTCCCTACAAGGCGCGTGTCGTCGGGGACAACCTGGTCAACGGGACGCAGCTCCCGCTCGTCGGCTTCTTCTAGACGCCGGTGGCCTTTTGCGCAGCGCAACGGAAAACATTGAGTGGTCCCGGCCGGGGACCTAGCGTTCTGGTGACCGCGGCGGCCGCGGGCCGAGTCCGGCGAGTACGCCAATACCAGTTGAGGACAGATGATTCGAGCGAAGAAGTCAATAGCCCTCGCACTCGCGGCGGTCGTGCTGGCGGGCTGTGGTGGAGGCCAGCAGCCGGCCCAGGGTGCGGGTCCCACCGGTGAGCCGCGCCAGGGCGGCACCCTCACCTTCTCCGACGTGCAGTTCGTCACCGATGCGCTCAGCACCAATTACACCACCGCGAACCTCTTGTTCCAGGTGGTGGACAGACTCGTCTACATCGATCCGAAGACCGGCGAGGTGTCCGGATGGCTGGCCAAGCAGTTCTCCCGCAACGACGACGCCACCCAGTACACCTTCACGATTCGCGACGGCGTGACCTTCAGCGACGGAACACCGCTCGACGCGGAGGTGGTCAAGGCCAACTTCGACCAGCTCGGCAAGGGTGACGAGGGCAAGAAGATTCCGGCCTTCAGTGACTTCGTCGGCTACGACCACAGCGAGGTCGCGGGCAACACCATCACGGTGTTCCTCAATAGGCCCAACACGAACTTCTACAAGGTGGCTGCCAACGGGCGGGCAGGCATCCGCGGACTATCGACCCTGGCGCGTGACTACGACGGACAGGCCAAGATCGAAAACGTCGTGGGCTCCGGTGCTTTCGTGTACGAGTCGCAGATACCAGATCAGGAGGTCAAGCTCAGGAAGCGGCCCGACTACGCATGGCCGCCCGCTTCGTCGCCCAATCAGGGTGCTGCCTATCTGGACGAACTGGTGGTACGGGTGATCGGGGAGCCCGGTCTGCGGGCTGGCGCCGTCCAGTCCCAGCAGGTGGATCTGGCCCGCGGGATTCAGCCTACCGACGAGCCCGCGCTCAATCAGGGTGGCTTCCAGGTGATTCCGGTGGCCGCTCCGTCGTTGACGGTCAACTTGGCGGCATTCCGGATCGGCAACGACCTGGTGAACGACGTCCGGGTCCGGCGCGCGCTGCAGCTCGGCATCGATCGCCAAGCCGTCGTGGACACCGTGCTCTCCGACAGCTATCGCGCCAGTGACTCCGTTCTCGGACACGACGATCCACTGTTCACCGACGTGAGCGCCGACATCGGTTACGACCCCGAGAAGGCGGCCAGCCTCCTCGACGAGGCCGGGTGGAAGGTAGGGGCCGACGGCATCCGTGAAAAGGACGGCAAGCGGCTAGATCTCACGCTTGCTGCCTCCAATCAGAGCGTGGTGTTCCGTCCGGCATTCGAGTTCATCGAGTCGGGATGGCGGGAGCTGGGCATCGAGCTGGTGAACCGGGCCGGAGACACCACGTTGTTCAATCAGGCGAACACGGACCCGGCGACGCCACTGCTCGGCACCAGGACCGGGTACAACATCGGACTCGGGTTGCTGTTCGGCCGCGACAAGGGGAACCTCACCTTCACGGCGAACGACGATCTGATCGCCCTGTCGAACGAGGAGCTCAAGGCAACCGATCCCGCGCAGTTGAAGGACATCGTCGCGAAGGAACAACAAGAGATCATCGACGATCAACTGGCGCTCATCCTTTGGGACGAGGTGCAGGTCCACGCCGCCGCGCCGAACGTGCACATCGATTTCACCAACTACACCGAGCCGCTCTTTCAGAGCGCGTGGAAGACCTAGGCCGGTGGCCAGATACGTGCTCGGGCGAATCGGCCAGGCCGCGGCGGTGCTGCTGCTGGCATTCACCGTGATCTTCTGGGGCGTCAGCATCTTGCCGACGGACCCGGTGACGATCTTCGTCGCGAAGGGCGAGGGCTACTTCAACCCCGACGTCGTCACACAGGTGAAGGGGTTCTACGGATACGACCGGCCCGCCTTGGAGCAGTACTTCACTCAGCTGAACCATCTGCTGCACGGGCAGTTCGGCTTCTCGCTCTCCAGCGGGCAGGCGGTGACCGATCGGATCGGCAGCGTGATCGGCGAAACGCTGAAGTTGGCGTCGACGGCGACGGTGCTTGCGCTGATCTTCGCGGCAAGCATTCTGCTACTGGCCACCACCGGGAAGGTCGAATGGCTGCGGACGTTCATCCGGAGCATCCCGCCGCTGTTCAGTGCGGTCCCGACGTTCTGGCTCGGGCTGGTGGTGCTGCAAGTCTTCTCCGTGCAGCTCGGGCTCTTCTCGCTCTTTCCCGACGGGTCACTGGCGTCGCTGTTGATTCCGGCACTCGTCCTTGCCGTGCCGATCTCCGCGCCGATTTCCGCGGTGTTGTTGAAGAACGCCGAAGCGACACTGGCGCTTCCGCACGTCAACACCGCGCGTGCCAAGGGTGGAACGCCCGGTTGGGTGATCCGCAAGCACGTGCTGAAGAATGCCGCGGGCCCGGCGTTGACGGTCACGGCGACCACCATCGGCGCGCTGTTGGGCGGCTCGGTGGTGACCGAGACGGTGTTCTCCCGGTCGGGACTGGGCACGGTTCTGTTGCAAGCGGTCTCCAATCAGGACATCTCCCTGATCCAGGGTTTGGTGATGCTGACCACGGTGGTCATCGTCGGGGCCAATCTGGCCGTCGACCTGATCCATCCGATCCTCGATCCGCGGGTCACCAAGACGCAGCGGCGCGGATTCAATACCGCCCTCGGCAGGTTCGCGTGACCGACGATCTGGCCGTTGCGCCACCGCGGCCCTCCGAGCGGGTTCGCGCTTCGCCACGTGCGGCGCTCAAGGCAACGCCGTGGTCGGTGCGCGTCTCCGGCGGGGTACTGCTTCTCGTCGCCGCGTGGGCACTGGCCCCCGGCTGGTTCACCGACCAGGACCCCCTCAAGGGCAACCGACTGGAGAAGTTCCTTCCGCCCGACGCAGCGCACTGGTTCGGCACGGACCATCTCGGACGCGACGTCCTCGCCCGGGTCATCCATGGCACCTCGCACACCGTGCTGACCGCCGGTCTCGCGGTGGCGGTCGGTCTCGTCGTCGGCAGTATCGTGGGCATCCTGGCCGGCGTGTCGGGACCGGTGGTGGATGCGATCGGCATGCGGTTCAGCGACGTCCTGCTGTCCCTGCCCGGCTTCCTGGTGTCGGTGTGGATCGTGACCGCCTACGGCCCTGGCCCGCTGTCGGTGGGCATCGGTGTCGGGATAGGGTCCATCGCCATCTTCGCCCGAGTGTTCCGCAGCGAGGTATTACGCGTGCGTGCACTGGATTTCGTCGAGGCCGCCTTCCTGTCGGGTGAGACCAGATGGTCGGTCATCCGGCGGCACATTCTGCCCAACGCGGCCGGAGCGGTAGTCGCCCTCGCCGTGATCGACCTCAGCGCGGCGATCTTGGCCATCTCCGCGTTGGGCTACCTCGGCTACAGCGCACCGCCGCCAACACCGGAATGGGGACTGCTGGTGGCCGAAGGCCGCAGCTACCTGGCCACCGCGTGGTGGCTGACCTCTCTACCCGGCGCAGTGATCCTGGTGGTGATCGTCGCTCTCGGTGTCGTGAGTCGTCGAGTCCTCAAGTCCAACCGCATCTGACCTTGGAGAACGCGACATGGCCGAACCCCTTCTCGAGCTGTCCGATCTCGTGGTCAGCTACCGCAGTTCGCCCGACGCCGCTCCCAAGGTCGCCCTGGACGGCGTGAGTCTGACCGTGACACGTGGGGAATTCGTCGCCGTCGTCGGGGAATCAGGGTCGGGGAAGACCACGTTGGCCAACGCGGTGCTGGGACTGCTGCCAGCATCGGCGACGGTGACCGCCACCACCCTCGAGCTGCGCGGCCAGGACACGCTGGGCCTGTCCGAACGCCAATGGAGTCGGATTCGCGGCACCGACGTCGGACTGGTGCCGCAGGACCCCGGTGCATCACTGAACCCGGTGCGCACCATCGGTTCTCAGATCGCCGAGATCTTCGAGTTGAAGAACGCCAAGCTCAGTCGGCGAGAGGTTCGCGAGCGCTGTATCGACCTACTCACCCAAGTGGAGATCGACCATCCCGAGCGGCGCCTCAAGCAATATCCCGGCGAGTTGTCCGGCGGCATGCGGCAGCGGGTGCTCATCGCGATCGCGTTCGGCCTGGATCCCGCACTGCTGGTCGCCGACGAGCCCACCTCGGCGTTGGACGTGACGGTGCAGAGCCACGTGCTGCGGGTGCTCGATCGTCTGGTCGCCGAACACGGCACCACCGTCCTGTTCGTCACGCACGACATCGGGGTGGCCACCGATCATGCCTCCCGTGTCGTCGTCATGCGCGACGGCGCGGTCGTGGAGGACGCGCCGGTCGAGACCATCGTCGGCGCGCCGCGGTCGGACTATGCGGCACGGCTGGTGCGACGTGTCGGCGTCGCGACTGGCCCAGCTCTGGTCGGTGACGGAAGCGAGGACGTCGTCGAGGTCTCGGGAGTGACCAAGGAGTTCCGCGTGTCCGCCCGCACGAAGCAGATCGCCGTGCGAAACGTGACACTGCGGGTCGGTCGTGGCGAGACGGTGGCGCTGGTCGGGGAGTCCGGCTCCGGCAAGTCCACCACGGCAAAGATGATCATCGGTCTGATCACGCCCACGCACGGCACGGTGCGGGTCCTCGGCCGCGACATCACCAAACTGAAGCACCGCGCCCGACGGGACAACTGGAAGGACATCCAATTCGTCTACCAGAACCCGGATTCGGCACTGGACCCGCGGTGGACGGTGCGCCAGATCCTGGAGGGTCCGTTGCGGTCGTACGGACTCGGCGACGCCGACTCGCGTGCGGCGAAGGTGGCCGACGTCCTCGGCAAGGTGAACCTTGGCACCGACAAACTCGGGCGCCGGGTCGCCGAATTGTCAGGCGGCGAGCGCCAACGGGTGGCGATCGCCAGGGCGCTAGTGGTCGACCCGAAGGTGCTGCTGCTGGACGAACCGCTCTCCGCACTGGACGTCGTCACGCAGGACCAGATCATCGGCCTGCTGCTGGATCTGCAGCGCCGCCTGGGGTTGAGCTACCTCTTCATCTCGCACGACCTGTCCGTCGTACGGCGGATATCGCACCGGGTGGTCGTGCTGAAGGCCGGGGAGGTGGTCGAAACCGGCGATACCGAAGCGGTATTCACCGATCCCGCCGCCGAATACACGCGCACGCTGATCGGAGCCATCCCCGGCCGACGCCTCGCGGAACTGGCGAGCACGTCGTGAGTGCGGTGTTCTTCATCTCGTCGGAGTTCCACTTCGCCGACCGGTTCCCCCGCTGGAAGTTCGACGATTCCGTCTCCCCGCCCGGGCATCCCGCCAGGGCGCTGGCCAAGGCGCAGTTTGCCGAGGAGCTCGAACGGATCGGGTTCGACGCCATCTTCATCGCCGACTTCGCGGGCCTGAATCGGTCCCAGATCAGGTATTCGGGTCCGCGGTCATTCGAGCCGCTGACGCTGGCCACGTACCTGGCGGCCCACACCGACCGCATCGGGCTGGTGATCACCGCGTCGACGCAGTTCTCCGAGCCCTATACCGTCGCAAGGGAACTGACGTCGCTGGACCGGCTCTCCGGCGGCAGGGCCGGGTGGAACGTGGTCACGTCGTTCAATGGCGAGGCGAACTACGGCTACGCCGAAATCCCGCCACCGGCCGACCGGTACCGCCGGGCGCGGGAGTTCCTCGCGGTGACCAAGGCGCTGTGGAAGTCGTGGGATCCCGAGGCGATCGTCGCCGACCGGAGCTCGGAGACCTACGTCGACACCGATCTGGTCAGCGACGTCAACTGGGTCGGCGAGCACTTCCGCGTCCGCCAGGCTCTCGACCTACCGCCGAGCCCGCAGGTGTTCCCCGTCATTGCGCAGGCGGGCGCCTCGGAGATCGGCATCGACTTCGCCGCCGAGGTGGCCGAGGTGGTGTTCGTCGCCAGTCCCGATCTGGAGGCCGCCCGGCGGTACTACCGCACGCTGAAGTCCGGCGTCATCGCCCACGGTCGCGACGCGGAGGACCTCAAGGTACTGCCGGGCATTCGCATCTACCTCGGAGATACCGACGAAGAGGCCTGGGCCGCTTACCATTCCGAGCTCACCGAACTGGACCTGCAACGCGCGCGCACGGCGATCACCTACGAGGTGCCCGGACTCGACCTGTCGGACCTCTCCTTGGACGAGAACGTCCCGCTGGAACGCTTTCCGGACCGCGCCGAGCTGGAGCGGGCAGGTCGGCGGATCAGCCGGGCGCTGATCTACCGCGGCTGGGTGGAATCCGGCAGCTATGTGCAGTTGCGGAGCTTCCTCACCAGGTACGCGACGTCGTTCGGACACTTTCAGATCGTGGGCACGGCCGCGGCCGCCGCCGAAACCATCCAACGGTGGATCGACGAAAGCGCCTGCGACGGATTCATTCTGCTCGGCGGGTCGAGTTTCGACCGGATCGCGCGCGATCTGATTCCGAAGCTCCGAGCGCGCGGCATCTTCCGCGCTGAGGACGACACCGGTGCGGGGCATCTGCGCGACCGGCTCGGAACCCGCACACCCGGCCTCCCCACCACGCTGAACACCAGGAGTACGACATGACCCGTCCCCGCCTGATCCTCAACGCCTTCACGATGAACACGGCCACCCACGTGTCCTACGGGGCGTGGCGCAACCCGGAGAATCGAAGCGTGGAGTTCGACCAGCTGGACGCATGGGTGGACCTGGTCAAACTCCTCGAGCGCGGCAAGTTCGACGCCGTCTTCTTCGCCGACGTCGTTGGTCTGTACGACGACTACCGGGGCGGCTGGGAAACATACGTGCGTGAGGGCCTTCAGATTCCCAACCACGACCCCTCGGTGATCCTGTCCGCCCTCGCGCTGTCCACCGAGCACCTCGGTCTGGTGACCACCAGCTCGGTCCTTCAGGACCATCCGTTCTCGTTCGCCCGCAAGATCTCCACCCTCGATCACGCGTCGAGGGGCCGGATCGGATGGAACGTGGTCACCAGCGCGCTGCAGAACTCCGCGCGCAACTTCGGCCTCGTCGAGCGCGAAGAACACGATGCCCGCTATGAGTGGGCCGAAGAGTACGTGGAGGTGGTCTACAAGCTCTGGGAAGGATCATGGGACGACGGTGCCCTGGTGCGCGACCGGGTTCGTGGCGTCCACGCCGACCCCGACCGGGTGCACAAGATCAACCACGTCGGCAGCCGTTACCGGGTCGAGGGCCCGCACCTGAGCTTTCCGTCTCCGCAACGCACGCCGGTGCTGTTCCAGGCCGGGACGTCCGCTGCGGGAAGGGCCTTCGCGGCCAGACACGCCGAGGGCGTGTTCATCAACTCGGCGTCACCGCACGGCGCCAGCGTGGTGATCGACGACACCAGGGCCAAGGCGGTCGCGGCGGGTCGCCGACGCGAGGACATCAAGTTCCTGCAGGGCCTGTCGTTCGTCGTGGGATCCACCGAGGCTGAGGCGAAGGCGCGCGCGGCCGAACTCGACGAGTACCTCAGCGTCGACGCCCTGATCGCCCACCGCAGTGGCGGTATCGG
The DNA here is from genome assembly GCF_040509115.1 of Mycobacterium sp. Taxonomy (GTDB): domain Bacteria; phylum Actinomycetota; class Actinomycetes; order Mycobacteriales; family Mycobacteriaceae; genus Mycobacterium. The sequence continues at coordinate 36,932 of NZ_JBEVLO010000267.1, forward strand.
AATCGATCTGGGCGGCCTCGACCACGACACCCCGATCGGCGACCTCGCCGAGAGGGTCCAGGGCACCCGCAGCACGATCGAGGCGTTGATCGCCGCCGCCCCGCCGGGCACCAATCCGACGATCGCCGATCTGATCCGTCAGCAGCAGGAAGCAACCCGCGTCGTGGGCACGCCGGAACAGATCGCCGACGCGCTCGAGCAGTGGCAGGACGCAGGCGTCGACGGAGTGAACATCCGCTACATCACGACGCCGGGCAGCTTCGAGGACTTCATCGAGCACGTGGTGCCCGAATTGCAGACGCGGGGGCTGGCGCAGACGGAGTACGCGCCGGGGACGTTGCGGGACAAGTTGTTCGGCCAGGGGCCGCAGCTCCCTGGCCGGCACCCGAGTCGACAGTGGCGAGGCAAGTTCAGCACGGCGGGTGTGCTGGCGGCTCAGGCGCCGGGGAGCTAGCGGGCGGCCAGGTCACGATGCGACGCTGAACTCCTTTGCAGCCGTGTCAGGTACCGCCTCGGCAGCGATGGACCTCAACGTCCGCATGATGACGGTGAGGTTGGGATCGCGCTGTCTGCCCTCGCGGACCACGGCGCTGATGGTTCGCCCGCCCAGCGCAACGTCCGGGACGATCAACGATTTCAGCCGCTCCGGCACGGCAAGCCTCGGGACGATCGCCGCCACGGTTTCGGTCGCCGCCAGATCGCAGATGTTTTGGGCGCCGATCAGTCGATGCTTGATCTGCGGGGTGAAGCCGGCGCCTTCTCCCGCGCGCATGACGGCCATCCCCAACCCGGATGCCTGCGGCCCAGTGACCCACTGGACGTCGGAGAGGCTTGCCAACCCGCCCTTGCGGATTCGCAGGTGCAACAGCGACGGTGCGAGTAGCACCAGCGGCTCGACCAGCAGTGTCTCACTGGTCAGACCGCCGAGCGACTCGTCACCGAAGAAGTCGTAGTTGCAGGTGATGGCGAGGTCGATCTCACCCTGGCGCAGCAGGCGCAACGATCCGGTGCTGGTCTCCTGCTGCACCTCGATTCGCAGGTCGGGTTCGGTGTCGCTGAGACGTTGCATGAGGGGAACGGCCAGCATGGGGATGCCCATGTTGAACGCGGCGACGGCGACCTGCCCGCAGGTGCGGTCCCGGGTCGCGGCAACGGCGGTCATCGCTTCGTCGACGGCGGCCAGCACGATGCGCACGTGGTCGACGAGCACCTGCCCGCTGCGGGTCAGGCCGAGAGTGCGTCCGTCGCGACGGAACAGGATCGCCTCCGCCTCGTCTTCGAGGACCCGGAGTTGTTGGGACACAGCTGAACTAGTGATACTTCGCCGGTCGGCCACGGCGGTGACCGAGCCCAGGTCGGCGAGGTCGCAGAGCAGCATCATGCGGCGCAGATCCAACATCATGCACCTGCCGGGGAGTTGTCGAACGTGGAGCGGGGAATGTGAACCATGGGGACCTCATCGGCTTGGCTGAGCGGCGCTTGGCAGAAGGAGGCGACTGCCGCACGATGACCGGCGCGGCGCCGCCGACGGTGGCGGGTGAGTTCCCGCCGGCCCGAGAGCGATTCAGCTTCGACAGACGGCGCTGCAGTCGCGCATGAGGTCGACGTAGCGCCGAGCGGTGAGGTCTTCCGTTGTCACGCGAGAAATGGTGACACACATAATGCGCGCCGAATCGGCAACGCTTTGGGCTGCAGCCGAGTTTGCCCGTCTGACCTGGTACTACGCTGTGATTCGTCCAGGAATCAGCGCGGATGTAATTCCGGCGTCGTCGAGTCGCCGCCGTGCCTCGGCATAGACGTCGGCGGGCAGCACACCTCTGCGCGCCGCCCTGGCGTTGTCCCTGACGTGCTCGGGATCGGCCGTTCCCGCGATCACCGTCGTCACGCCGGGAGTCGTGATGGCATAGCGCAGTAGAAAGCCGAGTTGGCTCTCTCCGTCGCGTAGCTCGTCGAGCCCGCTGTCCTCCCAGGTCACTCGCCGTCCGTCGGTCGTCGTCTTCTCGCGCTTGCCCGCCTGGGCCACCCCGCCGCGCACGATGACCCCGATGCCGCGCTGGCCCGCGAGTTCGATCCGACTCTCCAACTGGCGTTCGAGCGCGGAGAACGGCACCTGGAGGGCGGCGAACTCCTCGACGCCGAGATGCTCGTCGATCGCCGGCAGCGTCGACGAGACACCGAACGCCAGGATCTTCCCTTCGTCGCGCAGCGAGGTGAGCGTGTCGAGTACGTCGTCGCGGCGCAGTACCTCCAGCGACGGGCTGATGTGAAGCTGCAACAGATCGAGGCGATCGGTGCGCAGACGACGAAGGCTCTGTTGCACACCGGCCCGGATGTTGGCAGGGGAGTAGTCGTGGGGCAGCGGCTGCCCGGGTGTCGCGTCGGGTTGAAAGTCCAACGGGCAACCGGCCTTCGAGGCCAACACGAACTCGTCGCGGCGCGAGCCGATGTGCGCACCGATGCGTTCCTCACTGAGCGCGTAGTCGATCGAGGTGTCGATGAACGTGACGCCCTCGTCGAGGACGGTGCCCAGCACCTCGGCGACCACCGATTCATCCAGCGGGCGGGGGTTGCGATGTGGGGTGCCACGAAGTTCCATGGCCCCGAACCCCAGCACGGTCACCTGGGGGCCGTCGGCGCCGAGCCTGCGGCGTTCCAGATCGCTCATCGTGTTCCTCCAATGCCGTCGTTGCCAGGGCGAGGGCCCACCCGCAAGCCTTGGCGACCTTCGCGGCGAGGTCAATCGTCGACCACTACCGACACCGTTAACCAAAACTGCATGGCGCCGATCGTTTAAGTAGCGCTGAAGCATTCGGGTAGCCGATGTCCCTTGTTCCCGGTGTGGCCCCCAGCGACGCTGGCGTTACCGAATATCCGGTCGAGACTAGGGAAGACACCCCATGACTGAACTCAAGGACAGCGTCGCACTCACCACGGGCGTGGACGCGGTTCCGGTGGCAGGCTACATCGGCGCGGAGATCACCGGCGTCGACCTGCGCGGGCCGCTGGATCCGTCCCTGGTCGACGAGATCCGGACCGCCCTGCATCAGTACAAGGTGGTCTTCTTCCGGAATCAGGAGATCGGACACGCCGAACAGATCGCGTTCGCCCGCCAGTTCGGCAAGGTGACGCCCGCCCATCCGCACGAGGAGAGCCCCCCGGAGGGGTTCCCGGAGATCCTGCCGATCGACAGCCGCCGGTACGAGTCGAATCTCGGCCGCAAGCGGACGTCCTATGACAACAGCTGGCACACCGACGTCACCGCCCTGGTGAATCCGCCCGCCGCCTCCATCCTGCGGGCGCACATCCTGCCTCCCTACGGCGGTGACACCAGCTGGACCAACCTCGTTGCCGCGTACGAAAACCTGCCGAAGGACCTGCGCGACTTCGCCGACACACTCGACATCAAGCACCAGTTCAACAGCCGGGCGGCGGCGGGCAGTCAGCGCGACCGCAAGGTCAGGGAAGCCAATCTCGCGGCCTACCACCCTGCGGTTCGCGTGCATCCGGTCACCGGTGAGCGGGCCCTGTTCGTCAGCCCCGGATTCACCCGCGGTCCACGCGAGATCCGCGGCTTCTCGCCGTCCCAGAGTGAGCGCATCCTCCAGTTGCTGTGGGAGGAGGCCACCCGTACCGAGTACACGGTCCGGTTCCGCTGGGCACCGGGTAGCGTCGCATTCTGGGACAACCGCGCCACCTCACATCTAGCCATTGCCGACGCCGGTCATCTCGGCCACGAGCGGGTGCTGTACCGCGTGACGCTGGAGGGCGACGTCCCAAGAGGAGTCGATGGACGGGAATCCGAGTTGATCTCGGGCCAGCCGTTCCTCGGGTCCTGAACGGCACCATCCCACCCACGAACGGATCTGCATGACGAATTCACCAGCACGGCGGCTCGGTACGGCCGGACCGGAGGTCGCCCCGATCGGCCTCGGCTTCATGAGCTTCCGCAGTTCCGCGGGGCCCAAGGACGAGAAGGAGGCGAGAGACCTCGTCGACGCCGCGATCGATCTCGGTGTCACCCTGTTCGACACGGCTGACATCTACGGGCCCGAGTTCAGCGAAACCCTTCTCGGGCGGGCCATCTCGGGACGTCGGGACGCCCTGACGATTGCCACCAAGTTTGGCAACACCCTGGACCGGGACACCAACCCACGGCTCCTCGACGGCAGGCCGGAATACGTGCGCACCGCCATCGAGGGCTCGCTGCGCAGACTCGGTGTCGACCACGTCGATCTGTACTACCTGCACAGGGTCGACCCCGACGTGCCCATCGAAGACACGGTCGGCGCCTTGAAGGAGTTGGTCACTGCGGGCAAGGTCCGTCACATCGGACTGTCGGAGCCCGGACCGCAGACCCTGCGGCGGGCGCACGCCGTTCACCCGGTCGCGGCGGTCCAGAACGAATGGTCGTTGTTCTCGCGGGACATCGAGGACGACATCGTTCCGCTCGCGCGTGAACTCGGAATCGGGATCGTGCCCTATTCGCCGCTGGGACGGGGCTGGTTGTCAGGGCGTGTCCGGAGTGCCGACGACGTCAGCGCCACCCACCGCAAGCATCCGCGTTTCGCCGCTGAGGCGTTCGAGCGCAACCGCGCGCTGGCCGACGCCGTGGCGGCCGTCGCCGCGGAGATCGGCGTGCAACCCGGTCAGGTCGCTCTGGCCTGGGTGCTGTCCCGCGGTGCCGACGTGGTGCCGATCCCCGGCACCAGACACGTCGAGTACTTGCGGGAGAACATTGGGGCACTAGAGGTTTCGCTCACCGACGATCAGGTGGGCCGCCTCGACGCGATCGCCGCGCAGGTCGCCGGCCACCGCTCCATCCGCCCCGAGAACCTGGGCACGGAGGCGCCGCCGCCGGGTGTTGCCGCATCCGCGGGAAACCGGTGACGATCACCGCTCGGTACGGGGACGTCGACGCCGCACTCGGGGTGCACAACGAGACCCTCGCGCTGCAACTCGCCCACCGGTCCGTGCGCAAGTTCCTGCCACGGCCGGTCGGTGACGAGGAGTTGTCGGCGTTGGTTGCGGCGGCCCAGTCGGCGTCGACCTCGTCCAATCTGCAACCGTGGAGTGTCATCGCGGTGCGTGACCCGCAGCGCAAGGCGCGGCTGGCGGACCTGGCGAACCATCAACAGTTCATCGACGACGCGGCACTGTTCCTCGTCTGGGTTGCCGACCTCGGCCGGGCCCGTCGACTCGCGCAGCGCGCAGGGACGCCGTTGGACGGCGCGGACTACCTGGAGAGCACGATCATTGGTGTCGTCGACACCGCGCTGGCGGCGCAGAACGCGGTCATCGCCGCCGAATCGCAGGGCCTGGGAGCCGTATTCGTCGGCGCCGTGCGCAACCACCCCGAAGAGGTGGCAGCCGAACTCGGGTTGCCACCCCATGCCGTCGCGATCTTCGGTCTGGCGGTCGGAGTCCCGGACCCGACCGAGGACGCAGGCATCAAGCCGCGCCTGCCGCAGGCCGCCGTCTTGCACCACGAGACCTATGACGCCGGTGCAGCCGATGCCCACCTTCCCGACTACGACGGGCGGCTCGCCGCATACAACGCCAGACACGGGCTCGCGGGTAACTGGAGTGAACGGGTGCTGGCGCGGTTGGCCGGCCCGCAGTCACTGTCGGGTCGGCACCTGTTGCGCGAACAGTTGACCCGACTCGGCCTGCCATCACGATGACCGATCGACCGAAACACGAGGAACGGAACCACGAATGACTCTTTCGCTCGGTAATCAAACCGGCAGCTCCACCGATGCGCAGGCCACGATCACCGCACTCGAGTTGCGAGCCCTGCTGGAGGCGGGCGAGGACCTGGTGGTCGCGGATGCGAGTGAAGGTGACGACTACGCAGCCGGCCACATCTCGGTGTCGGTGCCGGTGCCTGCCAGCGAGGTGGAGCTCCGGCTGGAGGAACTCGTCGCGCGTCGCAGCGTGCCCATCGTCTTCACCTCGACCGTCGGAGACGGTGAGGACCTAGCCGAGCAGGCGGCCCGCCGGGCGAGGGCCGCCGGGTACCCCGACGTACGGGTCCTTCATGGCGGCAACCAGGAGTGGGTCTCGGCCGGGTTCCGGCTGATCACGAACGTCAACTCACTCAGCAAGGCGCTCGGGGAGTTCGTCGAACGTCGTTATGACACACCGCGTGTCACCGTCGAGCAGCTCAAGGCCAAGATCGATGCCGGCGAGGACCTCGTCATCCTCGACACCCGCCCGTTCGACGAGTATCACGCCATCAGCATCCCCGGTGGTGTCGATGCGCCGGGTCCCGAGCTCCTCCTGCGCGCCTACGATCAGATCAGCAAGCCCTCGACGCAGGTGGTCGTCAACTGCGCGGGACGAACGCGCGCCATCATCGGTGCCCAGACGCTGATCAACGCGGGCTTCCCCAACCCGGTGGTCTCGCTGGAGAACGGCACCACCGCATGGCTGCTCGCCGGGTACGACCCCGGCCACGGCGACGTCGCCGTCGCGGGAGGACCGAACGCCGAGAACCGGGCCCGTGCAGCAGCTGCCGCGCGGGACGTCGCCCGCCGGTTCGGCATTCGCGAGATCACGCGCGAAGAGCTCGACGCCGTGCGCGAGACGGCGGAGCAGCGATCGCTATATCTGATCGACGTGCGGACGCACGAGGAGTACCTGGCGGGCCATCTGGACGGGTCCCGTTCGGTGCCGGGAGGCCAACTGGTTCAGAAGACGGACTACTACGTCGGTAGCCGCAACGGCCGCGTGATCGTCATCGACGACGCCGACGGGGTCCGCGCCCGTACCACCGCGGGTTGGCTGGTCCAGCTCGGGCTGCCCGACGTCAGCGTCTATCTGCTGGGAGACGACCCGCTGGTGGCGGGTGACACGCCGTGGGCGACGCCCGTTGATTCTGCCTCGGCCGACGTCGGCGCCGATGCCTCGGCCGACGTCGACATCGATGTCGATGAGCTGGCGGCGTTGCTCGACGGCCCATCGCCGCGCCCCCTCGTCATCGATCTCGAGCCGGCACGGCCCTATGTGCTCGTCCGGCACTACATTCCGGACTCGGTGGTGGCCCGCCGGTCATCGCTGCACCGATTGCTCTCGTACGTGCCCGACGACACTGCCATCGTGTTCACGTCGGTCGACGGTCGGCTGGCGCGCCTGGCGGCTACCGAACATGGGGCGGGTCGCTCGGTCCGGGCGCTGTCCGGCGGCACACAGGCCTGGCGGGACAGCGGCCGAGCGGTGGGAACGGGCTCCGGCCAGGAACCGCTCGATCCCGCCGAACGCATCCCCGCGCCACTCACGCTGGAGCAGCGGCGTGCGAACCTGGACTGGTACGTCGCGTGGGGCGACACCATCGTCGACGAACTCGAACGCGATGGTCTGGTCCGGTTCGTCGAGCCCAGTCGGGTCGAATGAGCTTGGCGACGGCGCATTTCGCTCACTCCGATTCGAACCGTGACGGCGGGGAACCCCGACGAAGGCGGCAGGAGCACGGCGGTGGCGACGTCGGTGGCGAGGTGACCGAGGTGGCAGCGCCGGTACCTTCGGACGGGCAACCGTTGTCGACGTAGGGAGCCGACCGATGGCGGACCGGGTTCATCCGTGACGACACCACTGACCGTGCTGGACCTCGTACCCGTGTCGTCGGGTGCGACCGCGGCCCAGGCCTTGCGCAACAGTCTCGATCTCGTCAAGCAGGCCGAGCGGCTCGGGTATGCGCGCTACTGGTTCGCCGAGCACCACCTCAATCCGGGCGTCGCGGGTACCTCACCGGCGGTGCTCCTGGCGATGGCCGCAGGGGAGACGTCGACGATCCGACTCGGCTCGGGGGCCCTGCAAATGGGGCATCGCACGGCGTTGTCGACCGTCGAGGAGTTCGGACTGCTCGACGCTCGCCACCCGGGACGGTTCGACCTCGGCCTCGGCCGCTCGGGTGGCAGGCCGACCGCCTCGGATGCCCCGAAACCGGGCGGGGCGCGAGCTGTGGTCGACGGACGCGCCCCCAACGGGTTGCGGATCCCCGCCCGCTTCAATCCTGCGGCCCTGCTGAAGGCCCCGCGGATGACCCTGCAGAAGTCGTTGCTCACCCAGCCGGAGGCCCAGCCGCAGAACTACACCGAACAGGTCGGAGACATCCTCGCGCTCATCGAGGATTCGTACCGAGCGGCCAACGGGGAACGTGCACACGTCGTCCCGGGGGCCGGAGGCCACCTGGAGATCTGGATCCTCGGCAGTAGCGGTGGCGAAAGCGCCACCGTCGCAGGGAAGAACGGTTTACGTTTCGCCGCCAACTATCACGTCGCGCCCGCGGGTGTCCTCGAGGCGGTCGACGGGTACCGAGCCGCGTTCGCCCCCTCTGCCGCGTTGGACCGGCCACACGTGAGCGTGTCGGCCGACGTCGTCGTCGCCGACGACGACGCCACGGCCCGCGAACTGGCCGCCGGTTATGGGCCCTGGGTGCGCAGCATCCGCACCGGGGAGGGCGCCATCCCCTTCCCGACTCCGGCGGAGGCGCGAGCCCACCGCTGGACCGACGCGGATCGGGAACTGGTCGCCGACCGGGTCGAGACGCAGTTCGTCGGTACCCCGACGGCGGTGGCCGACGAACTGGAACGACTGCGGGATGCCACCGAAGCCGACGAGCTGATCGTCACCACCATCACCCACGATCACGGGGACCGGGTGCGGTCCTACCAGCTGCTCGCCGAGGAGTGGGCGGACCGATAGCGCAGCGGCCGTCGACGCCGGACTTCTAAGTATGGTGTGCTATACCTAGACGTCCGGAGGGGCGGTCCCTTGCGGTTGGCGCGGAACGACGAGGCACGTGGCGACGACGATCACCGAGGTATCGGCAGCGCGGACCCGTGCGACGGTCGTCGTGGTCTCCGCCGCGGCGTTTCTGGCCAGTCTCGACCTGTTCATCGTGAACATCGCCTTTCCGGACATCCGGACCGCCTTCGGCAATGCCGACCTGGGTGCCATGTCATGGGTGCTGAACGGCTACACCGTCGTGTTCGCCGCATTCCTCAACCCCGCGGGCCGGCTGGGTGACCGATACGGACATCGTCGGATCTTCCTGTGGGGTCTTGCCGTGTTCACGCTGGGGTCCACCGCCTGCGGGTTGTCGGGATCGTTCGGCCTGCTGGTTGCCTCGAGGGTCGTGCAAGCGCTCGGCGCCGCGATGCTGATGCCCAGTTCGCTTGCGCTGTTGCTGGCCGCCGTGCCTGCGGCGCGACGGGCCACCGCGGTCAGCACGTGGTCGGCGGTCGGCGCGATGGCGGCGGCGCTGGGACCACCGCTTGGCGGACTGCTCGTCGAATTCTCTTGGCGCTGGATCTTCTTCGTCAACGTGCCCCTGGGGGTGCTGGCACTGGCCGTCGGCCCCGTGGTGCTTGCCAAGACCACGACGAGCGGCACCGGGTTACCCGACCTGTTCGGGGCGCTCTGCGTCGTCGTAGGGGTAGGTGCATTGGTCTGGGCGCTGATCGAGATACCCACCCCAGAGGCGAGCACGCCGATGCTCGCCGTCGCCGTCGCCGTCGCGGTCACCGCCATGGCCGTCGCGATCTGGCGTTCGGCGCGCCATCCGGTGCCCGCGCTGGACCTCGGCGCCGTGCGGGTGCTGCCGATGTGGTCGGGTTGCCTCGCGCTGCTGGTGTTCTCGGCGGCGTTCGCGGCGATGCTGCTCGGCAGCGTGATGTTCCTGACCACGATCTGGGGGTTGGGACCAGCAGCCGCGGGACTGTGCCTCTCGCCGGGTCCGATCGTCGTGGTGCTCGTCTCGTTGACGTTGGCCGGCCGCCTGATCGGCCGGTTCGGCGTCGGGACGGTCGCTGCCGCGGGTGCCGTCACATACGCCCTCGGCGTCGTGATCTGGCTGTGCCGCATCGGGCCGGAACCCGACTACCTCGCCGACTTCCTCCCCGGCCAGCTGTTCACCGGCGCAGGCGTCGGTCTGGTGATCCCCAGTCTCTCCGCGGTGACCGGCCTCGCGCTGCCCGCGCAGCAGTGGGGAGCCGGCTCCGCACTGACCAACACGGCACGACAGCTGGGCACCGTGCTGGGCACCGCGGTGCTGACCGTGGTGTACGCGCCGGGTATCGACCTGGCCTCGATCCGGCTGGGCTGGGAGCTCATCATCGGCGGAGCAGGGACCGCCGCGCTGATCGCGGCAGCTCTGGCGATCTGCTGGCATCGGGCCGACGGTCACGTGAGTGTTAAGTCATGATGGGGCTGTTTCCGTAGCCAAACCTGCTTGTTCGTCGCGGCCGTCTGGACGCAAGCTGGTGCCGTGGGCCCAAAACTGCACGGCGAGTCCGTGACACGATGACCACCACGAAACTCGTCGCCAACGACGCTGCCCCGTCGAGGCTCCCGGCGCGCAAGCCGGCGTCCGCCGACGACTCCCTCATCGACCTGAGCCCGAAGAACCGTGGCCGGGACAAAGTGCGTCAGCGGGTGCGTTTCTGGAGCGGCTGGACGCTGCGCATCGGTGTACCGGTCCTGCTGATCGTGATCTGGCAGCTCGCCGTCAGTTGGGGTGACGTCTCCGAGGACGTGCTGCCGTCACCGACGACGATCGTCGAGGCCTACCAGTACCTCTGGGACAACGGCTCACTCCAGGCAGCCATCCCGGTGTCGTTGCGCAGAGCGGGCGAAGGCCTGTTGATCGGCGGCACCATCGGCCTGATCCTCGGAATCTTCGCCGGACTGTGGAAGATCGGCGAGGAGACCTTCGACGCCACCCTGCAGATGCTCCGGACCGTCCCGTTCATCGCCCTTGTCCCTTTGTTCGTCACTTGGTTCGGCATCGACGAGCCGTCCAAGCTGGCGCTCATCACCGCGGCGGCGCTGTTCCCGCTCTACCTCAACACCTTTCACGCCGTAAAGGGCGTCGATCAGAAGCTCATCGAAGCGGGACGGACGTTTGGGCTGTCCGGCTTTCAGATCGCGCGGCGCATCATCTTCCCGACCGCGCTGCCCGGCATCCTCACCGGCGTCCGGTTCGCGTGCTCCTTCTCACTGCTGTCGCTGGTGCTGGCCGAGCAGGTCAACTCCACGGCGGGCATCGGCTACCTGATCATCAACGCCCAGAACAACCAGCGCCCGGACATCGTGATCGCCGGCATCTGGATCTATGCGGTGCTTGGGATCCTGATCGACTTCGTCATGCGGGGCGCAGAACGCCTCGCCCTACCGTGGAGGGGCCGTGTCAGCATCGCCTGACGTCGCCGAAAACGTCGCCGAGAACGTCGCCAAAAACAACTCGGTACACGCCGACAAGTACGCGGTCCAAGCGCTGGGCGTGCGCCGGATCTTCAATGGCCGTGCCGTGCTCGATGGCGTCAACCTGCAGTTGCGAAAGGGCGACTTCGTCGCGCTGCTCGGGCCGTCCGGGACGGGCAAAACGACGTTGCTGCGGATCCTCGGGGGTCTCGACACCGCCGACGGAGGCCATGTGGTGGTTCCCCGGGTGCGCTCGACCGTCTTTCAGGAACCACGCCTGGTCCCCGCGCAGCGGGTGTGGCGCAACGTCGTCCTTGGCGCCCGCAGCCCCCGCGCCGCACGCCGAAAGGCGCTCGACGCGTTGACCGAGGTAGGAATCGAAAGGCAGGCCAAGGCCTGGCCTCGCACCCTGTCCGGTGGTGAGGCGCAGCGCGTCGCATTGGCCCGCGCGCTGGTCACCGAACCCGCCCTTCTGCTGTTGGACGAGCCGTTCGCCGCGCTGGACGCGCTGACCCGCATCAAGATGCACGACCTGCTGGCCGCGTTGTGCGCCAGGCACGAACCGGCCGTCGTGCTGGTGACACACGACGTCGACGAGGCGATCCTGCTGGCCGACCGCGTCCTGGTGCTCTCCGAGGGCTCGATCGGCCTCGACCTCCCCGTCGAGATCGAGAAGCCCCGCCACCGTGACGATCCGCGCTTCCTCGAACTGCGCGCCTCGCTGCTCGAACAACTCGGCGTCGCTCGCACCGTCGGCGGCAGCGTCGCCGACGCCTGACCTCACCCACCCACCAGACGAGGACCCCGATCTTCATGCGTTCCAACACTTTCACCGTCGCCGTGGCCGCGACGCTCGCCACCCTGATGGCCGTGGTCTCCGGGTGCGGCGGTTCGACCAGCTCGGGTGGGGGCAGCGGCTCGGGCGGCGTCACCATCAAGGTCAGCTACCAAACTGCCGACTTCCCAGCACTATTGAAGGCATCCGGGCTGTTCGAGAACCTGCCGTACCAGTACGAGGTGCCGATCATCAACGGCCCCGCCAGCCAGCTTGCCGCACTCTACGGCAAACAGATCGACGTCGGGGAAGCCGGTGACAACACCGGCGCGTTCGAGGTCGCCAACGCCGCCACCCCGTGGACCAAGGAGAGCGCGCCCATCCAGGGCTTCGCCGTGCAGTACACACCCAATGCTCCGTTCCCGTCGCCCGCCGTGTACGTGACGAAGAGCTCGGGGATCAAGACGCTGGCCGACCTCAGGGGCAAGAAGATCGGCTACAACTACGGCGGCAACATCTACGCCGGATACGTCATCGCGCTGGAGAAGGGCGGCTTCGGACCGAACGACGTTCAGGGAATTCAGTTTCCGGCCAACCAGGCCGCGGCCAACGCCTTCAACGCCGGCGATCTCGATGCCGTGGTCAGCTCGTACTACCTGGTGAAGAAGAAGGTCGATTCCGGTGACGCCATCTTGATCGGCGATCCTCAGAGCCTCGGCATCATCGGCGGTGGCGGTTGGCTCGCCAGGACGGACTCCTTGAACGATCCGGCCAAGTTCGACGCGATCAAGGACTTCTTCGGCCGGCTGCGGAGGGTCTACGAGGAGTGGATCCCGGCGCACGAGGCCGAATACGAGCAGCTGCTGGACACCGTCCTGAATCAGACGCCGGACGTCGCCAAGGTCAACTGGCAGAACAACGCGCATCTGACCTTCTACAAGATCGGCGACCCGCAGTTCCTGAAGATCCAGCAGGACATCGTCAACGCGGCCTACAAGATCGGCGGTCTCAAGAGCGACGCCGACGCCAGCATCGGGTACACCACCATCCTGGACCCCGTCACCACCGGGTGACATTCTCGCGGGGGTGCGTGAGCACTCACATCGGCACGGGCAGGCCGAGATGGCCGCGCAGCGTGGTCGATTCGTACTCCTTGCGATAGAGACCACGCCGCTGCAACTCCGGCACCAGATGGTCCACGATGAGGTCCAAGCCGTCGGGGTAGAAGTCGTGGTTGAGATTGAACCCGTCCGCGGCGCCCTCGACGAAGAACGCCTCCATCTCGTCGGCGATCTGCTCCGGCGTGCCCACCACCATACGATGGCCGCCGCCAGCGATGTGCTGGTCGAGTAGGCCACGCACCGTAAGGTTCTCGTTGCGCGCCCGTGCCAGAACAGAATTGGCGAAGCCGTAGCTGGTGGGCTTCCACGCCGGCGAATCGATCACCTCCCATGGCAATTCACGGTCCAGCTCGAGGCTGTCCACCGGAAGGCCGAGCTGTTTGGCCAGCGACACCAGCGAATCGACGCTGTCGGTGTTCAGACTCTCCAACAGGTCGCGGCGCTCCCGTGCCTCCGCCTCCGTGCTGCCGATGATCGGCCAGAGCCCGGGCAGGATGAGAACGTCGTCGGGATTGCGGCCGTAGACATCCCTGGCCCGCGACTTGACCTTCCGGGCGAAGTCCTTGCCCTGGGCGAGGTTGTGCTCGGCGCAGAACACTGCATCGGCATGCTTGGCCGCCAGATCGATTCCCTGCTCGGATGCACCAGCCTGCAGGACCACCGGATGGCCCTGCGGTGAGCGCGGCACCTGATACCAGGTCTTCACCCGGAGATGTTGGCCGGTGTAGTCGACCTCGCGGATCTTCGAGAGGTCGGTCAGCTCGCCCGAGTCCTTGTCGCCGACGAGCGCGTCGGGATCCCAGGACTCCCACAGCGCCTTGATGACCGAGATCGCTTCGTCCGCGCGGCCATAGCGGGTGTCGTAGTCGGGATGGGCATCGAGGCCGAACTGAGCGCCTGCCCTGGTCGATTGGGTGGTCACGACGTTGATCGCGGCTCGGCCGCCGGAGACCAGGTCGAGCGAGGAGGCGAGGCGGGCGATGTGGTAGGGGTGGCGGTAGGTCGAGGACACCGTGGCGACCAACCCGACGTGAGTGGTGGCACGGGCAACGGCGGTCAACACGATGAACGGATCGATCGCATTCCACGGCTTGGTGAAGTCCTGTTGCCCGAATCCGAGGGTCTCGGCCAGGAACACACCGTCGAGCAACCCCCGTTCGGCGGTTCGACCCAGGTTCTCCCACTCGTCGATGTCGACGAAGCCGAGGGGATCCTCGCGCAGGCGCCACCCACCCGGGGCGCGGCCCAGCGCATTGGCGTTGACGTTCAGATGTAATTGGCGGGTGCTCACCGTGGTCTCCTGGTCGGGTTTCAGCGAGTACTGGTCGCGGCCGTGTCGATCGTCAACGGTGGCAGGCCGTAATGCCCTCGCAGCGTGGTGGATTCGTATTCCCTGCGGAAGATTCCGCGGCGCTGCAACTCGGGCACCAGGTGATCGGCGATCTGTTCCAGGCCGGAGGGGAACACGTCGAAGTTGATGTTGAAGCCGTCGGCCGCCCGTTGGAGGAACCACACCTCGATCTCGTCGGCGACCTGTTCGGGGGTTCCGACGATGGCGTTCTGCGCATCCACCCGACGCTCCAACACGTCGCGCACCGTGAGATCGTCCCGTCGAGCCACCGAGAGCACCGCATTGGCCCTGCCGATGCTGCGGGGTCGCCAGTCCGGCGAATCGACGTAGGCCCAGGGGAGTGTCCTGTCCAGCCCCAGCAGGTCCACGGGGACGCCGAGCAAGGTGGCCAGTTCGCCGACCGCGGCCGCATCGACGGCGGCGGGCCCGTCGACCTCCGCCCGACGCGCCCTTGCCTCGGCCTCGGTGCTGCCGAGGGTGATGTTGAGGCCGGGCAGGACCAGCAACTCGTCCGGATTGCGGCCGTGAACAGCGGCCCGCGCCTTGAGGTTTCGATAGAACTCCTGGGCGGTCGGTACGGTGTTGGCGGCGCAGAACACCGCATCGGCGTGTTGGGCAGCGAGTTCGATGCCCAGCGGCGACGCTCCGGCCTGAACGATGACCGGTCGGCCCTGCACCGAGCGCGGCAGCTGGAATCGGGCGTTGAAGCCGACGTGGTCGCCGTCGAAGTCGACCGCGGGGACCAACGCGTCGTCGACGAGTCGGCCGGTCTCCGGGTCGGCGACGAGTGCGTCCGGATCCCAGGAGTCCCACAACCGCTTGACTGCGACCAGCACCTCTTCGGCACGCGCGTACCGGAAATCCCGTTCGGGCAAAGGGCCACGGCCATACAGCGCTGCCGCGGCGTCCTCCCCGGAGGTGACGATGTTGACCGCCGCGCGGCCACCGGAGGCGATGTCGAGGGTAGCGACGCGGCGGGCCACGTCCCACGGTTGGTAGAACGTCGCCGACAGCGTCGCGACCAAACCTATGTGACTGGTCGCGCGGGCCACCGCCGTTTGGAGCATGAACGGGTCGAAGGCGTGCCAGGGCTTGCTGAAGTTGGTGTCCCCCAGGTGGTCGGCCAGGAACACCGCGTCGAGCAGGCCACGCTCGGCGATCCGGCCGAGTTCCTCCCAGGAGTCGAAGTCGAGAAACCAGGTCGGCGGGTCACTCAGCCGCCAGCTGTTCACTGGCTTCGCGAGCCCGTTGCCGTTGACGTTCAAATGAAGTCGCCGTTCCGTCACCGGACCATCCTTCTGGCAAACGCACTGGCGATGAAGGGGATATTGCTACCGGAATCGTCAAGCTGAACTTCGTTGATCCCGCGCGGTAGCCGGGCCGACACTTCCTGGGTGACCGAACTTGCCGATGCCCCCGCCGCCGTGACCTACGGGTCGCCGCAGCTGCGCGAGCTGATCGACCACATCGCCGACGGAGCCATCGGACGCGATGAGCGCGACGAGCTGCCGTACGACGCAATCGAGGCCGTCAAGCAGGCCCGACTCGGCGCCATCCGCGTTCCCGCCGAGCAGGGCGGCGGTGGGGCGTCGCTGGTGGAGGTCTACAAGCTGTTCATCGAGCTCGGTGCGGCCGACTCCAACGTGGCGCACATCGTGCGCAGCCACTTCGGTGTCGTGGAGAACCTGCTGCTGAGCAGTCGACCCGAGGACGCCCGGTGGCTTCGGCGCGTTGCGGACGGCGAGCTGATCGGCTCGGCGTCCACCGAACTCAGCGCGAAGGCCGGCGCCACCGACTTCCCCTACCAGACCGCAATCAGCCGAACTCAGCATGGGTTGCGGCTCAACGGGACCAAGCACTATACCACCGGCAGCCTGTACATGGACTGGTTGATCGTGGGCGTCACCGACGTCGACGGTGACAAGGCCGAGGTGATCATCCCGACCGATCGTCCAGGGGTGATCAGAGTCAACGACTGGGACGGGTTCGGCCAACGCTTCACCGGGAGTGGCACGGTGACCTTCGACGACGTCGCGGTGGGTCCGGAGGACTACTTCGCCAAGGGCACGATTCCCCGCGACAACCTTCCCTACCGGGCAACGTTCTTCCACATCCAGCTGAGCGCGATGATCGCGGGCATTCTGCGTCGCATCGCCAGCGACGCCGTGGAGCAGGTGCGGGGCAAGAAGCGGCCGTTCTACCACGCCGTGGCCGACGTCCCGGCCGACGACCCGATCGTGCAGTACAGCGTCGGGCTGTTGCACAGCCAGGCCTTTGCCGCCGAGGCGATGGTGCTGACGGCCGGTGCCGCGCTCGCCGAGGCCTACGCAGCGCACGGAACTCCCGAGGGACCCGAGCTGTTCCTGCAGGCGACGCTGGCCAACGCCAAGGCCAAGGTCGTCATCGACGAGATCGCCAACCGTGCCGCGTCGGAACTGTTCGACGTGGGCGGGGGATCGCTGGTCCGTCGAAGCGCTCACCTCGATCGGCACTGGCGCAACATCCGGACCATCGCGGCCCACAATCCGAAGACACTCAAGGCGGTCGTGGTGGGCAACCACGCGCTCAACGGGACACCGCCGCCGAACCAGGGCTTCTTCTGAGGTTGCCTGCACGCGATTTGGCGTGCCTGACCCTAGTCGAGTCGGCCCCGCTCAACGGTTAAGTAAATCCATTCGGTTCCCGTAGAAGAACACACTGGATGCGCCGGTCTTCGCCGGGTTGGGTGTGGGAAGGCGGGCGATCGTGCCAGCCGTCGAACGAGAGAACGCCACCTGACGATGTCGAATTCCCTTTCCAATCCACGTATGTATCTGCATCGCAACGCATTCCGTGCCATTGCCGCAATCGCGGTGATCGTCGCGGTCGTGGCCAGTCTGACCGCCTGCGGAACCTCGTCCGACAGCGCCGCAAGCGGCAGCGTGGTCAAGTGGGCGGTGATCATCCCACCCAACTGGGACCCGGTGCAGACCAGCTCCCACTATCCGCAGTACTACACGAGCCTGGTGTACGAGCCGATCCTGGCGATCACCCCGGACGGAAAGCCCGCACCAGGCCTTGCCGAGAGCTGGCAATTCAACCCGGCGGGAACGGAACTCACGCTGAAACTGCGCCAGGGCAACAAGTTCACCGATGGCACGCCCGTCGACGGGGAGGCGGTCAAGGACTTCTTCAACCGTGCGCTGACGGACGGACAGTCGGCCCGCAAGGTCGACTTCGAGTCGATTCAGTCGGTGACGGCGGACTCGGAATCGACCGTGACCCTGCACCTGAAGCGCCCGGACTTCGGCATTCTGCTACGGCTCGGGCCCAAGGCAGGCCAGGTGCCGAGCCCGGCGGTGAGCCCCGAAGACCTCAAGCAGAACCCGGTCGGCGCTGGCCCGTACAAGGTGACCGAGTTCGTCGACGGCGATCACGTGTTCCTCGACAAGAATCCGGACTACTGGGACGCCGCGAACATTCACGTCGATCGGATCGAGTTCTACCCGAAACCGGCACCCGCGCAGGCGGTCGCATCGTTGACGTCGGGCCAGTACGACCTCGTCAATGCGATCGACACGGGTTCGCAGCGATCCGCCGAGGGCGTCCCAGGGGTCAAGATCTTCAGCCCGGCGGGAAACAACAACTGGTACATCAACCTGAATCTGGCGCGCGCGCCGTTCAACGATCCGCAAGTGGTGAAGGCATTCAACCTGGGCATCAACCGCGAAGAGTTCATCGCCAAGGCGGGCGACGGCATCGGCGACCCTTCCACCCAGCCCTACCGACAGGGCGAAGTCGGCTACGTCGCGGCCTTCGACAAGCTCGAGTACGACCCGGAGAAGGCCAAGACCGTTCTGGCCGCAGCGGGTTACGCGCCAGGGGCCATCGACATCACGATCCCGATCTCGCCCGACAACCAACGACAGGCCGAAGTACTCCAGTCTCAGTTACAGGCCATCGGGATCACGGCGACCATTCAGGTCATGCAGGACGACGCGATCTCCAAGTTGGCATTCACGAAGTCCAAGGAGTACCCGCTGCTGTTGTCCGGCACGCACAACTACCTCGACCCCCTGGAGACCTTCAGCCAACAGTTCTCGGCCAAGGGCAACGTCAACCTCAGCGGTCTGCAGCCCGCCGACTTCGACACGCTGCTCTACGCAGCGGCGGCGACCCCGCTCGACTCACCGAAGTACGAATCAGCCGTTGCGGCACTGGCGAATTCGTCGCTGGCCTTTGGCTCGAAGGTCTACCTGTACACGTATCACTACTCCTATCTGCAATCGACGAAGATATCCGACTTCCCGCGGACTCCTGGCAGCGTGAGCTGGAAGGGCGTCACCGTCTCGCCGGGCACCGCATGATCGACATCACCGGTAGGCAAGCGTCGCTGGGTTGGGTCCAGTTGCGAGCCAGGGCGTTACGCGTCATGACGACGATCCTGCGGTGGCTGTCGGTCCTGGTTCCGGTCTTCCTGGTCGCGACGTTCTTCACGTTCCTGTTGAGCGTGATCTCGGGGATCGATCCGGTGTTCGTCGTGCTCGGCGACAATCCGTCGGCCTCGGCAGTGGCAGACCTGACCGCGAAGTGGGGCCTCGACAGCCCGATGCTAGTCCAGTACTGGCACTGGCTATCGGGTATCTTCACCGGCGACTTCGGCGACAGCTGGGTGTCCCAGGCCCCGCTGGGCAACGTGCTGATCCGTCGTGCGCTCATCAGTCTCTGGATCGCGGTGGCGGCCCTGCTGATCGGCGTGGGGGTCGGCACCGCGCTCGGCGTCCTCGCCGTCCGGTTCCACGGGACGTGGCTGGACCGTTCGATCACGTTCTTCACGACCATCATGTCGGTGCTGCCCGCCTTCATCATGGGCATCGCCCTCATCCTGGTCTTCGCGGTCGCGCTGCCCTGGTTGCCGTCGGCCGGTTACACACCGCCCAACGTCGGACTCTGGCCGTGGCTGGCGCACATCCTGCTTCCGGCGACCGCCCTGAGCCTCGATCTGATGGCGGACGTCGCCAGGCAGCTGCGGACGGCGATCCTCGGGACGCATGACGAGAACTACCTGCTCGGTGCCAAGCTCAACGGATACTCGGGGACGCGCCAGCTGTGGGCCTACTCGATCCGCAACGGCGTCGGTCCCGCCATCACGCTCATCGGACTGAAGCTCCCGAGCCTGGTCGGCGGGGCGGTGATCACCGAGACCATCTTCGGCATCCCCGGCCTCGGCATGTACGCCGCCCAATCGGCCCTGGCCGGCGACGTGCCCGCAGTCCAGGGAGTCCTGGTCATCTGCATCATCGCCGTCGTCGGGTTCAACTTCATCGTCAACTCGTTGCTCAACGTACTTGCCCCCGCCGGGCAGAGAGGGAGCTGACTACGCCATGAAACTCGGCTACGTTCTGCGTAAACGCACCGGTCAGCTGGCGCTGGTCCTCGCCGTCGGATTCGTCGTCATCGGGTTCTTCGGCAGCGCGCTGGCGCCCTACGGGCCACTCGACGCGTCGGCAGCGCCGCTTGCGCCGCCGTCGACGTCGCACTGGTTCGGCACCGACAGCCTGGGCCGCGACATCCTCAGCCGGATCCTGGCCGGGGCAGGCATCAGCCTCCTTGGCGGCGTGCTGGTGAGCCTCGTCGCCTTCTTCGTCGGCACCATTCCCGGCATCCTCTCGGTCTACCTCGGCCGGGTGTTCGAGTGGGCGAGCCTACGCCTCATGGACACCGTGATCGCGTTGCCGTTCCTCATCGTCGCGGTGGCGGTGACCGCCCTGCTGGGGAACGGCCTGATCCCCGCGCTGGTGGTCGTCGGCGTCCTGGTCTCGCCGATCTTCTACCGAGTGGCCAGATCCGTTGCGCTCAGCTCGGTCACCGCGGATTACGTTCTCGCGGCCCGGCTTTACGGTGCGTCGACGTACTGGGTGGTGTCTCGGCACATCCTGCCCAAGTTGATCCCGGCGCTGGCCGTGACGTTCGCCAACACGGTGGCCGCCGGACTGATCGTGATCTCGTCACTGTCGTTTCTCGGCATCGGGGTGCAGCCGCCGGCTCCGACGTGGGGTGGAGTGCTGGCCGAGACGCTGGGGTACATCAGCCGTAGCCCGTTGGCCCCGGTGTTCCCGTCGGTGTTCATCATCGCCGCGGTGTGGGCCTTCCACGCGCTTGCCGACCTGCTGCGGGACGCCGAGACCGAACCGGTCCGCAGGCAAACCACTGCGGCGCTCGCGAGTTCGCCTTTGTCCATCGCCGGAAAGGGATGAGCGTGACCGAACCGTTGGTAGCCGTCGAGAACCTGTCGTTGGCGGCGGAGGCACCCATCCTCACCGACGTCAGCATCACGCTGGAGCGGGGACGGGTTCTCGGCATCGTCGGCGAATCCGGCAGCGGCAAGACCCTTCTCGTCAAGGCGATCCTCGGAGTGCTGCCGGGGGGCGTCCGCAAGACCTCCGGCACCATCGAGCTGTTCGGCGAAGACGCCGGGACGTTCGAGGCCAAGAAGTGGCGGTCCCTGTGGACGAGCCGGCTCGGCGCGGTGTTCCAGGATCCCGGCAGCTATCTCAACCCGTCCTACACCGTTCTCCAGCACTTCAACGAGTTCTACCGGGTGGCATTGAAATTGCCCCGCGGCGAGCGCCGCAACCGGGCGCTTCTCGCGCTGCAGGCGGTGAACATCAGGGACGCCGAGCAGGTGTTGACGCGGTATCGTCACGAGCTCAGTGGCGGCACGCTGCAGCGCATTCTGATCGCGCTGGCGCTGGCCCGCTCCCCAGACGTTCTGATCGCCGACGAGGCGACAACCGCGCTCGACGTCACCGTCGAGGCTGAGGTCCTCGACCTGATCTCCGATCTCAGGGACGACGGCGACATGTCGATCATCGTCGTGTCGCATGATCTGGCGGTGGTGTCGAGGCTCGCTGACGACGTCATCGTGCTGCGCAATGGGGTCGTCGTGGAAGCCGGTCCCACCCAGCGACTGCTGAGTGCACCGAAGTCGGACTATCTGCGTCTGCTGATCGACTCGCACACGAAGTACGGGATCGACCGGGTCGCAGGGCACCCGCAGGCCGCGTCGGCCGGTTAGGAGCAGCTCGTGCTGGAAGTCAAGAACGTCGACGTCTCCTATCGCAGCCGTCGGGGACGCAACGACGTTCTCACCGACGTCAGCGTGACGGTGGGAGCGGGGGAGGCGGTCGCCATCATCGGTGAATCCGGCTCCGGCAAGACCACTCTGGCCCGGGCGATCCTCGGCGTGGTGAAGCCGCGCTCCGGCGAGATCCTGTTCGAGGAGCGCGACCTGGTGGGACTGCGGGGTTCCGAGCGCACGGCGTTTCGGCGCTCCGGGCAGATCGACTACGTGTTCCAGGACACCTTGCAGAGCCTGGATCCCGCCGTCCCAGTGGGGGACTCGGTCATCGAACCCGTGTTGGTGCGGTCGAAGACCTCACGCGCCGCGGCCGTCGAGCGCGGTCGGGAGTTGTTCGATCGATTCGGGTTGAGCCAGTCGCTCGTGGACAAGCGCCCTGCCCAATTGTCGGGCGGTCAACGCCAACGGGTCGGGCTGATCCGCGCTCTGATTCAACGTCCCAAACTCTTGATCCTCGACGAGCCACTCAGCGCGCTCGATGCGGCCAACCGAGCGTCGACGATCGACCTCTTGACGGGATTGACCGGCCACGGCACCGCCTTGCTCCTGATCACGCATGACATCGGCTCGGCGGCGGCAATCACCGAACGGACGTATGTCCTATGGCGCGGCGAGATCGTCGAGGAAGCCGACACGGCCCAGCTCATTCGCGATCCCGAGCACGACTACTCGAAGCTTCTCGTCGGCTCGGCAGGAAGCCTGCTGCGCCACGGCAGCTCGAAGGAAGCACGGCAGTTGCTGCGTCGTCGTCTGGAGCTCACATGACGGGAGGTCGCACGCCGCTTTACACCATCATGCTCGGGACCGGCCAGCACAACGCGTGGAAGTTGGTCCCGTCCGGGCGGCGTTACCTCGAATCCTTCGACCACTACCTGCGGGTGGCGCAGGAATCCGAACGAGCCGGAGTGCACGGGCTGCTGCTGGCCGACGGGCTCTCGCTCGACGAGGCGCGACAGGTACCCCGCGGCTTCGAGCCGTTGACCCTGTTGGCGGGGCTGGCCGTCCACACCACCAGGATCGCACTGATCGCGACGGCATCGACGACCTTCAACGAGCCGTACAACGTTGCGCGCACAGTCAACTCGCTCGACAACCTCAGTCGCGGTCGGGTGGGCGTCAATCTGGTGACGTCGTTCACGGGCGAGGAGAACTTCGGCGGTACCCTCCCTCACCCGAAGGACCGGTACGCGCGCGCCAGGGAGTTCACCGACGTCCTTCGCCAGCTCTGGACCAGCTGGGAGCCGGACGCGGTCATCGAGGACGCCGCCTCGGGACTGTACTTCCGCCCCGACGGGGTGGTGCCCATCAATCACGTTGGCGACCACTTCTCGGTCGCAGGCCCGCTGAACGTCCCGCGGTCGCCGCAGGGAGCGCCGGCGATCGGCACCGCGGGCTCGTCGGACCTCGGGCGTCAGTTCGCGGCCGACGTGGCCAGTTTCGTCTACGCCGCCCAGCCCAGCAGGCTGCTCGCCGAGGACTATTTCAACGACCTGAGAAACCGGGCCCGGCGGGCTCGGTCCGATGGCACCAGGCCGACGGTGCTTACCGGCGTCATTCCCATCATCGGTGAAACGCGAAAGCAGGCACGGGAACTCGCCGCGCGGCTACGTCAGCCGAGTGACTTCGAGACCGGCCGTCGCCGCGTCGCGCAGTTGCTCGGAGGAGCGGATCTCAGTCGGCTGGCCCGCGCCGACACCATCGATCCGGCCGACATCCCGCCGCCAGACGACATCGTCCGTAGGCAGGGCCGCTACGAGATCTTCAAGAGCCTCGCCATCGACGAGAAGTACACGCTGGGCGAGCTCGTCGAGTTCGTCACCAACAGTTCGGGCCACTGGACGGTCATCGGAACGGTCGATGACGTCGTCGCCGAGTTCGCGGACCGGTTCGATGCCGACCTCACCGACGGTTTCAACGTCTGGCCGACGCATTATCCCGACGGTCTGGACGTCATCACGCAGCGGCTGCTGCCCGAGCTTCGGCATGCGGGCTACTTCACCCCACTTCCCAAGGAACCGCAGACGTTTCGCGACGTGTTCACGACGCAGGAACCGATCATCCTCAGCGCGAGGGCAGCGGCGTCGCGTCGCTGACGTGTGCCGCACCAAGGGTGCCACTCTTAAGTTGACGTGCCGCTATACCAGTAGCCAGGCGGCGTTGGTTCTCGACCGCGGGTTGAGGAGACTTTGCTCATGGCCCGTTCCGTCCGCGGACGCTGCGCAGCGACGGTGGGCCGTTGCTGTTGCTGACCCGTTGCTGTTGCTGACCCGCTGCCGTTGCCGACCCGCTGCCCGCCGCCAACCCTCGACCGAAGGACGGTTCTCGGACGTCATGACGCACTCCCTTGACAGGCGCCAGTTCCTGGGCCTCGGTGCTCTGCTGACCGCATCGGGGATCCTGATCTCCTGCAGCCCCCGCGGTGGACAGCCGAACTCGTCTGCAGGAGATGGCAGTTCGACGCCCCGTCCCGGGGGTGAGATCTTCTATCTGAACGCCCACCTCAATCCGTCGTATGCGCAGCAGCAGATCAACTCCTGGCACACGCTTCAGGTGTGGGCGCAGTTCGTCGAGTACCTGTTCTACTTCGACGCGGCAGGCAAGCTCCAGCCGCACCTGGCCACCGGTTACACCAACAACGACGACTTCACCGAATGCACCATCACGCTGCGGCCCGGCGTCACCTTCTCCAACGGAGAGAAACTCGATGCGGAGTCCGTCGCGCTGAACCTGAACCTGCAGGGGCTCGGAGACGAAGGACGCGGCCTCCTGCGGGTTGCCAACATACCGGCGAGTTACGGGCATGCCGACGCGGTGGGGGAGGACGAGGTCGTCGTGCGGTTCACGGAGCCATGCCCCAGCTTCATCCCGATCCTGGCCGGGACGTCGACGACGGGAATATTGGCCCCCGCGACGCTCAAACTGAGCCTTGAGGAACAAGGCGATCTCAAGAACACGTACGCCACCGGCCCGTTCGTCGTGGATTCGTGGGTGCCGAACAAGGAGATCGTGCTCGCCCGCCGCGACGATTACGATTGGCCGCGCCCCGATGCGCCCCATCAAGGGCCGGCGTATCTGGAGAAGATCACGGTTCAACAGCTGCAAGAGGATTCGCTGAGAGTCGGCGCACTCGACTCCGGGCAGGTGCAGGTCATCCACTACACCCAGCCCAGTGAGGAGCAGCGGCTCGCAGATTCCGGCTTCACGGTGCTCGACTCGTTCATCCCGGGCAGCGTGTGGGGCCTGCACATCCGGTTGACGGCCAAGCATCTCGACGACGTCCGTGTGCGCCAGGCGCTGACACACGCCATCGACCGACAGGAGATCGTCGACACGCTCTACAGTCCCGCCTGGAAGGTGGCGAAGAGTCCGCTCAACATCAACACCCCGGGCGCCGTCGATCTGAGCTCGAAGTTCGCCTACGACCCGGATCTGGCGAACCGCTTGTTGGACGAGGCCGGCTGGACCGATCGTGACGACGACGGTTACCGGACCAAGAACGGCGAACAGCTTGGCGTCATCGAGTACCCGTCGGTGTTCATCACCACGTCTGAGGCGGATCTCCAGCTCATTGCCCAGCAGTGGAAGCGGGTCGGGGTCAAGCTCGAACTGAAGAACGTCGACTTCACCAACTACAACACGGTGACCTCCGATCCCAGCGTCTCGTTGTATGAAATCCACTGGGCAGCACCACATCCCAGCTTCCTCTGGAGGTGGTGGCATTCGAGCCAGCAAAACCAGTTCAAGGCGCCCAGCGAGGAGCTGGATCGCATCCTGGAGTCAATCGTCGCGGCCAGGACCGACGCCGATGCATTCGCGGCGTCGGCAAGGGCTCAGCAGTACGTCATCGACAATGCCTACTTCATTCCCGTCCACGAGTTCCCGCAGAACTTCGCTGCCGCCGGAAGTCTGAAGGGAATCTCGGCTGACGGGTACGGCCGGATCCGGTTGTACGACACCTGGCTAGACGCCTGATCGCCCCGACCGAAACGGAAAGTGCAACAGATCGTGTCACCCACCGCCAAGTACGTCGCCTCGCGCATCGGTCAGGCGATCCTCGCCGTCCTCGGGGTGTACGTCGTCGTCTTCGTGATCGTCACGGTGCTGCCGGGTGACCCGGTCTCCAGTCATCTGCGCAACCCCGAGTTCAACTACTCCGAAGACGAGATCGAACAACTGCTGTCCTACTACCACCTCGACCGATCGCTCTGGGAGCAACTGGGTGTCGCGCTGGCCCGGCTGAGTCACGGTGACTTCGGCTTGTCGCTCAGTGCGAACAGGCCGGTGACTGCGGTGCTCTGGGACGGCATCCCGTCCACCCTGCAGCTGGCAGGCACGGCCTTCGTCCTCGCGACGATCCTGGCCTTCGGCATCGCGATCGCTGCCTTCTACCTGCCCCCCCGGTTCGGTGGAGGGCTGCTGCGGGCGTTCCCATCGCTGTTTCTGTCCATGCCGAACTTCTTCATCGGCCTGATCGTCATCGACGTCTTCTCCTTCCAGCTCGGCTTCTTCCGCATCAACGACTACCAAAGCCTGAACGCACTGATCTATCCCGCTCTCACCCTGGCCATTCCGGCCTCGGCACCCATCGCGCAGGTGTTCATCACCGCATTGGACGGCGCCCGTGCCGAGCAGTACGCCACCGTCGCGATCTCCAAGGGCATCACCAGGTTCAGGCTGCTGAGCCGACACCTGCTACCCAACGCCGCGCTACCCACCCTGACGATCGCCGCCATCATCGTCGGCGACCTGGTTGGCGGATCCATCATCACCGAAGCCATCTTCGGGCGGACCGGGGTCGGCAGCATCATCGAGCTGGCGGCCACCGAGCAGGACGTTCCCGTACTGCAGGCAGCGGTCACGCTCGCCGCGGTCCTGTTCTTGGCGATCAACCTGGTGGTCGACCTCGTCTACCCGCTGCTCGATCCGCGGCTGCGCCAGGTGGCGGCGACACGATGAGCATTCACGTCCGAGGAAGGGAGACGACCCAGTGGTAGCTCTTGCGGCCCTGCCGCGTCGGACACTGCGGCGTCGGACACCGCGGCTGCCCGCCGCAAAGGTGAGAATCCGCAACGTCTACACCGCGGTGGCGCTGCTGGTGCTCCTCGTGGTCCTGGCCTGGGCGCTCGTCCCCGAACTGTTCACCGGCTACGATCCGAACGCGGGCGTCCCCGCCGACAAGTTCGCACCACCCTCCGTCGACCACCTCTTCGGCACCGACCAGTTGGGGCGCGACATCTTCGCCCGCGTGGTGTTCGGTACGCGATCCGCCGTGCTCACGGCGCTCTTCGCCGTCGCGATCGGACTGCTGGTCGGTGGTCTGATCGGACTGATCGCCGGATTCTTCGGCCGCACCTCCGACGCCGTGTTGGGCCGGCTGATCGACATACTGCTGGCCATCCCCGGCTTCCTGCTGGCCGTCATCGTCGTGGTGTCCATGGGTTTCGCCACCGTCAATGCGGCCATCGCCGTGGGTATCTCGTCGATCGCCGTGTTCGGCAGGCTGATCCGGTCGGAGGTGCTTCGCGTGAAGAACCAGGCGTTCGTCGAATCGTCCTACCTCATCGGCGGCAGTAGATTCACGGTGCTGTTCGCCCATGTCCTACCCAACGCGTACCGGTCGGTGCTGGCGCTGGCCGTTCTGCAGTTCGGGCTGTCGATCATCAGCATCTCCGGTCTCGCCTTCCTCGGCTATGGAAACCCCCCACCGAGTCCGGACTGGGGACTGCTGGTCGCCGAGGGCAAGGACTTCCTGTACCGCTATCCATGGCTGGTGTACGCGCCCGGCCTCGTCATGGTTGCCTCGGTGATTTCGCTCAACCAGCTCAGCAAGTCGATCGGCAGGGGAAACTGATGTCCACGTCCACGGAAATGACCGATCAGCTTCGGCAGGAACCACTTTCGCCTCGACAGCCGCTTCTGACGGTGCGCGACCTGGCGGTCGCCTACAGCGGCTATCTCACCACGCCGACCGTGTCGGGGGTGTCCTTCGACGTCCACGCCGGCGAGACAGTCGCGATCGTCGGTGAATCCGGCTCCGGCAAGTCGACGGTCGTCAACGCGATCCTCAAGTTGCTCGATCCCCACGTCGCGGTTGCTGGCACGGCCAGATTCGGCGACCGCGACATCATTGCGACATCCGAACGGCATTTCCGCCGGATTCGCGGTCGTCAGATCGGCTTCGTGCCACAAGATCCCACCTCGTCGCTCAACCCGGTCCGTCGCATCGACCATCAAATCTTCGAGGCCTACCGCACGTCCGGCCTGCCCGAGTTCGCCGACCCGAAGAGATATCCGGAGCAAGCAAGGGAACTCCTTGAGCTGGTCGGTCTCGCCAATCCGCACCGGGCCCTGCACTCTCACCCGCATCAGCTGTCCGGGGGCCAACTCCAGCGGGTGTTGATCGGCATCGCCATCGCGCAGAAGCCTCAACTCGTCGTCGCTGACGAGCCGACCTCCGCTCTGGACGTCACGATCCAGAAGACCATTCTCGACCTGTTGGATCGGCTCAAGGAGGAGAGCGGGCTTTCGGTTCTGCTGATCACCCATGACCTGTCCCTCGCCGCCGAGCGGTCGGACAAGGTGATCGTTCTCAGTGCCGGCGAGGTCCAGGAGTACGGCCCGTCCGCCGAGGTGCTTCAGAGCCCCCGTTCGGCGTACGCGCGACAGCTCATCAGCGACGTGCCCAGCCTCAACGTCGACAAGTTCGCTGAGATTGTGCGTCATCGACCCGAACCGAACGACGGTCTCTTGGCGCTCGAGGTCATCGACGCCCACAAGACGTTCGGGCACGGCAAGGATCGGACAGAGGCACTCAAGGGGGTATCGTTCGCGATCCCGCCGGGGCGCACCCACGCCCTGGTGGGGGAGTCCGGATCAGGCAAGTCGACGTTGGCGCGGGTCATTCTCCGACTGCTCGAACCCGACCAGGGCCAGGTACTGGTCGCCGGTCAGGACATCTCGCACCTCGGTCGCAAACAGCTCCGAGATGCGCACCGGGATCTGCAGCTCGTCTATCAGAACCCGTTCAACTCACTGGATCCGACCTACTCGGTGGGCCGCCTGGTCGGCGAGCCGCTGCTGCGCTACCGACTGGGTTCGCGAAGGGACCGCCGACAACGGGTGTCCGAGGTGCTCGGCCTGGTGGGGCTCGACGATTCGTTCCTGCGCCGCCGGGTGCGCCAGCTCTCCGGTGGGCAGCGGCAGCGGGTCGCGATCGCCCGAGCGCTTAGCCTCAGCCCGAAGGTGTTGATCCTCGACGAACCAACCTCGGCGCTCGACGTCACCGTGCAGTCGCAGCTGCTGGAGGTTCTGATCGAGTTGCAGGCCAGGCTCGGCCTGAGCTACCTGTTCATCTCCCACGATCTCAGCGTGGTGCGTCAATTCGCCGATACCGTGACGGTGCTGCAGCGTGGCGAGGTCAAGGAAACCGGGGCCATCGAGGACGTCTTCGCCAACCCGCAGCACGAGTACACCCGCGCATTGGTGGACTCGATCCCCAAGGCAGCCGGTTTGGCGGGGGCGCGGCGCTAGGGCGCCGCCGTCATCACGCCGTCACCTCGGTGCGGTGTCCGGCCGGAATGCCGAGACGGCCGCGCAGGGTTCGGTCCTCGTACCCGTGACGGAACAGGCCGCGTCGCCGGAGCAACGGAATCACCTCGTCGACGAAGATCTCAAGGCCGTCGGGAAACCGGTCGGGCATCAGGTTGAAACCGTCGGCCGCTCCGGCGCGATACCACGCTTCGATCGTGTCGGCGACCTGCTCCGGGGTGCCGACGATCTTGCGGTGTCCGCCGCCGCCGGCCAGCGCATCGATCAGTTTCCTCGCGGTGAGTCGTTCTTCTGCGGCGAGCCGGACCACCGACTCGCGGAAGCCAAGCGAAGCACCGAAGTGGGTGGGGTCGGGTGGCCCGGCGAGCACGTGCTGCGGGAGTGGGGCGTCGAGGTCGATGGTGGCCGCGTCCACCCCGAGCGTCGAGGCGAGACGTTCGACGGGAAAGTCGGCAGGAGCGGCGGCGGTGGACTCCGCATGCCTGCGGTGTGCCTCCTCCTCGGTACTGCCGATGACGGTGATCAGTCCGGGCAGGATCTTGACGTGTGCCGGATCTCGGCCCGCGGCCGCCGCAACCGACCTCACGTGGTCGTAGTGATCGATGCCGGCCTGCAGGCTGAGCTCGGCGGAGAAGACGGCGTTCGCCTTCCGCCCCGCGAGTGTTCGTCCGGCAGGCGACCCACCGGCCTGGACCAGCACCGGGTACCCCTGCGCGGAGCGTGGGACCGGGAGAGTGCCATCGATGTCGAAGTACTCACCGTGGTGATCGACTGCGGGTCCACCGTCGACCGACCGCCACAATCCCAGCACGACATCGACGAATTCACCGGCCCGGCGGTATCGCGAGTCACGATCCGGCAATTCCGAGAGCCCGAAGTTGCCCGCAATCTGCTCGCTATAGGTGGTGACCACATTCCATCCGACGCGGCCACCGGACACGAAGTCCAGGGACTGGAATCGATGGGCAAGCTCCCACGGATCGTTGAACGTCGATGACGCCGTGCCGATCAGGCCGAGGTTCTCCGTCACCGCCGCCACCGCACCGAGAATGAGCGTGGGCTCAAGGCTGCGAAGCGGTTTGTACCGCGGGTCTTCTCGGATGCCCGGGCCGTCGGCGAGGAAGAACGCGTCGAGTGCACCACGCTCGGCGATGCGGCCGACGTTCTGAAAATAGGCGATGTCCACGAACGCCAGGGGGTCCAGCGCATTGTGACGCCAGGCGTCGTGGGTGATGCCGACGTCGAGCACGTTGACGTTCAGGATCACGTGACCCGTCATGACGCGCTCACACGGTCGACCTGCGCTGCCGGGTTGGGGAACACGGCTCTGCCGCGCGTCGGCGGGGTCGCGGGGTCGAGGCCGAGGCGTTCGCGCAGTGTCGTGCCGCGGCGCCTGGCCGCCGAAAGTGGTGCCGACAGCAGTTCGTCGAGTTCGTCGAGGTGCGCGGGTCGGTGCAGGGTGAAACGTGAGTCGTGTTCGGTGAGCACGACGTCGGCGACCATGGCGACCGGTCCCGCCGCGTCAAACCAGGCCAGTACCGGTGGCCATACCTGTGGACTCCACGGAACCTGAAGTGGTCCAGTGACATTGAAGGCACCACGATGATCGACGGCGAGGATGTGGTGCGACTCGGCGAAGACCCCGGAGCGGCGGTCCCCGACGATGGCGTCGATCGGGAAGCTGCGCAGGAGTTCCCGGATGGCCGTGACTGCATCCGCCGCGGCGTCGCCAGGTTCCGATGCGGTCCAGGGTGATCCGGCCGGCGCATCGGAATCGCGGGTAGCGATCAGCAGGCCCGCGCGTCCCAGGGAGGCGTGGTCGATACTCGCCAACCGTCGGGCCAGGTTGTAGGGATGATCGCGATGCGGCGCGGCCGTCACGATCAGACCGACCCGCGTGGTGAGGTGCGCGAGCGTGATCGCTGCGATCGTTGGGTCGACCCCGGCCACCCCGGCGGCGCCGGCGACCCCGGCAGCGCCGGAGGGCGTCGCCGGGTGCTCCGGTGTCACCAGATCGACGCCGAGAATGACGGCGTCCACCGACTGGTCGAGCAGGGTCGCGACGCGACGTAGCCGAGCGGGGTCGCTGGGTCGAAGGAGTTCGCCGAGCAACGGCCGGGTCAGGGCCAGCAACGCCACGGGTGCCACGACTGCAGCTGTATCGCTCACGCCATCGACGGTGCCCGATGAGCGGCGCCCGAACAATGCTGCCCAGCTACGCGGTCCATGTAGCGGGTCGCAGGTGGTTCGCAACGCGTGCGCGCACGGGATCGACTGGTGATGAGTCGCCGCCACTCGCCGCTGGACATTCAGTAGCGCCGCCTCGCCACCCGGTCGCCCCGGCTCCACGCCGGAAATGTGACGTGGATCTCAAAGTGAGACGTAATTGCGCCGAACCAGCCTGTTTCATCAGTTCCGCATCGTCCCCAAGCCCGGCGGATGCATGGCCCATCTATCAGGAGGCTCGCGTTGAGCAGACAAAGCCTGACCAAGGCACACGCAAAGATCAGTGAACTGACGTGGGAGCCGACTTTCGCGACTCCGGCAACGCGGTTCGGTACCGACTACACGTTCGAGAAGGCACCCAAGAAGGATCCGCTCAAGCAGATCATGCGGTCCTACTTCCCGATGGAAGAGGAGAAGGACAACCGCGTCTACGGCGCCATGGACGGCGCCATCCGCGGAAACATGTTCCGCCAGGTGCAACAGCGCTGGCTGGAGTGGCAGAAGCTGTTCCTGTCGATCATCCCCTTCCCGGAGATCTCGGCGGCCAGGGCAATGCCGATGGCGATCGACGCGGTGCCCAATCCCGAGATCCACAACGGTCTGGCCGTACAGATGATCGACGAGGTCCGGCACTCGACGATCCAGATGAACCTCAAGAAGCTGTACATGAACAACTACATCGACCCGGCCGGGTTCGACATGACCGAGAAGGCGTTCGCGAACAACTACGCGGGCACCATCGGCCGCCAGTTCGGCGAGGGATTCATCACCGGCGACGCGATCACCGCCGCGAACATCTACCTGACCGTGGTCGCCGAAACCGCCTTCACCAACACCCTCTTCGTGGCGATGCCCGACGAGGCCGCCGCAAACGGCGACTACCTGCTGCCGACGGTGTTCCACTCGGTGCAGTCCGACGAGTCGCGGCACATCTCCAACGGCTACTCGATCCTGTTGATGGCACTCGCCGACGAGCGCAACCGCCCGCTGCTGGAACGCGATCTGCGCTACGCCTGGTGGAACAACCACTGCGTGGTCGACGCCGCCATCGGCACGTTCATCGAGTACGGCACCAAGGATCGCCGCAAGGACCGCGAGAGCTACGCCGAGATGTGGCGGCGGTGGATCTACGACGACTACTACCGCAGTTACCTTCTGCCGCTGGAGAAGTACGGCCTGACCATCCCGCACGATCTGGTCGAAGAGGCGTGGAAGCGCATCACCGAGAAGGGCTACGTACACGAGGTGGCCCGGTTCTTCGCCACCGGCTGGCCGGTCAACTACTGGCGCATCGACACCATGACCGACACCGACTTCGAATGGTTCGAGCACAAGTACCCGGGCTGGTACTCGAAGTACGGCAAGTGGTGGGAGAACTACAACCGTCTGGCGTACCCGGGCCGCAACAAGCCCATCGCCTTCGAGGAGGTCGGCTACCAGTACCCGCACCGCTGCTGGACGTGCATGGTGCCCGCGCTGATCCGCGAGGACATGGTGGTGGAGAAGGTGGACGGTCAGTGGCGCACGTACTGCTCTGAGACCTGCTACTGGACCGACGCGGTCGCCTTCCGTGACGAATACGAGGGCAGGCCCACCCCCAACATGGGCAAGCTCACCGGATTCCGCGAATGGGAGACGCTGCATCACGGCAAGGACCTCGCCGACATCGTCAGCGATCTCGGCTATGTCCGCGATGACGGCGAGACGCTGGTCGGCCAGCCGCACCTCAATCTGGATCCTTCCAAGATGTGGAAGCTGAGCGACGTGCGGGGCAACACGTTCAACAGCCCGAACGTGCTGCTCAACCAGATGGATGACGACGAGCGCAACGCCCACGTCGCGGCGTACCGCGCCGGCGCCACCCCCCACTAGCCCGTCGGAGTTGCGATTTCGGCGTGTTCGTGACCTCTCGCCGGTCGCGAACACGCCGAAATCACCAAACTTAGGAGGCCCCCGCCATGGCGGACACGCACAAGATCAGCTTCGAGCCAGTCGACATCGAGATGGACGTCAGCGAGGACGAGAGCATCCTCGACGCCGCGTTCCGTCAGGGCATCCACCTGATGCACGGATGTCGAGAGGGTCGGTGCTCGGCGTGCAAGTCCTACGTGCTCGACGGCGACATCCAGATGGCCGACTACTCGACCTTCGCGTGCAACGACTCGGAGGTCGACGAGGGGTTCGTCCTGCTGTGCAAGTCGCGTGCCTACAGCGACTGCACCATCGAACTGCTCAACTTCGACGAGGACGAACTGCTCGGCGGCATTCCGATCCAGGACGTTCGCGCCAGGGTGACCGGCATCGAACCGATGACGAGGGACATCGTGTCACTGCGCCTGACGCCGATCGAGCCCGCGGTGTTCGAGTTCAAGCCAGGGCAGTATGCCGACCTGCACATCCCCGGCAGCGACGAGCACCGGTCCTTCTCGATGGCGACCACCCAGTCGAAGACCGACGAGGTCGAGTTCTTGATCAAGAAGTATCCCGGCGGCAAGTTCTCGTCACTGCTCGACGGAGGGCAGGAGCGCAGCGACTCGGGAGATCGCACGGGTCAGCTCGGCGTCGGCGACGAACTGTCGCTGACGGGGCCCTACGGTTCGTTCACCCTCAAGGAGGGCCACGTCCTTCCCGTCGTCTGCATCGGTGGGGGTGCCGGAATGGCGCCGATCCTGTCGCTGCTTCGGCACATGAACGAAACGGAGAACACCAGACCGGTCCGCTTCTACTACGGTGCGCGTACTGCGGCGGATCTGTTCTACCTAGACGAAATCCTGCAATTGGGAACCGGTTTGACCGATTTCCGGTTCATCGCCTGTCTGTCGGAGTCGCTCGAGGGGGACCTTCCCGACTTCGTCACGGTCGAGGAGGGCATGGTCACCGACGTGGTGGCCCGCCACGAGGCCGCCGTTGGCAAGACCGAGGTCTACCTCTGCGGACCCCCGCCGATGGTCGACGCCGCACTGGTGTTCCTCGAGGCCAGCTCGGTGCCCAAGGATCAGGTGTTCTACGACAGCTTCACCAGCCCGCTCTTCAGTTAGCCCGCACACCCGCAGCCCGCACACCCGCAATTCCCCAATCCGGTTCCAGCCCAACTCGATTGCTCTTCCCACCCAGCCCCGTCCGCCCGAGAGGAATCACCGATGTCAGCCCCCGAAAAGCCAAAGGAACGCAGTTTCCCAAAGATCGAGTTCACCGACTCAGAAGCCGGTGCGCTCGAGTTCCCCAGCTCCAAGAGCCGCAGCTACTCCTACTTCAAGCCGGCCAAGATGCGCGCGACGATGTACGAGGACGTAACGGTCGACGTGCAGCCCGACCCCGAGCGACACCTGTCGCAGGGCTGGCTCTACGGCTTCGGTGATGGACCAGGTGGCTACCCGCACGAGTGGACGAGCGCGAAATCGTCGAACTGGCATGCCTTCCTCGACCCCAATGAGGAATGGAACCAGACCATCTACCGCAATAATTCGGCGGTCGTGCGGCAGGTCGAGCTGTGCCTGAAGAATGCCAAGCGGGCCCGTGTGTACGACGGCTGGAACTCGGCGTGGTTGACGTTCCTGCAACGCAACCTCGGAGCGTGGATGCACGCCGAGAACGGTTTGGCGCTGCACGTGTTCGCGTCGATCCAGCGATCCGGCCCCACCAACATGATCAACACCGCGGTCGCCGTCAACGCCGCGCACAAGATGCGCTTCGCCCAGGATCTTGCGCTCTTCAACCTCGACATGTCCGAGGCGACGGAGGCCTTCGACGGCAGCGTGCACCGCGCCGTGTGGCAGGAGGACCCGGAATGGCAGCCCACCCGCGAGGTCGTCGAACAACTGACGGCAGTGGGGGATTGGTGCCAATTGTTGTTCGCCACCAACATCGTGTTCGAGCAGCTCGTTGGCTCTCTGTTTCGCAGCGAGCTGGTCATGCAGATCGCCGCCCGCAACGGTGACTACATCACCCCGACCATCGTCGGCACCGGCGAGAACGACTACGACCGGGACCTCAACTACACCCGCAACCTGTTCCGGTTGCTGACCCGTGATCCCGAGTACGGTGCCGCGAACAAGGCCTTGTTCGGTGAGTGGCTGTCGATCTGGGTACCGCGCTGCCTGGCCGCAGCCCGCGCCCTGCAACCGATCTGGTCCACGCCTGCCGACAGGGCCGTCACGTTCGCTACCAGCCTGGACGCCGCGGAGTCGAAGTTCTCGGCCCTGCTCACCGACATCGATCTCGACATCCCCGAGGAGCTCGACAAATGACCATGCAATTCGGATCGGCCACCGCGTTCTCCAACATGTGTGGCGTCACCCTGATGAACACCCCCATCGGACGCGTCGTAGCCGACGTGATGGGGGCGAAGGAGGGCGTCGAGCTCACCGAGTACCCGTCGATGATCCGTGTCGACGGCGTGCGGTTGCTCGACTTCGACTACGACGAACTCACCGAGGCGCTCGGCCAGGAGTTCGACGGCTCGATCTTCGAGGAGATCAGCTCCACGCACTACGGCCGCATGGTGCACCTCGACGACAAGACGATTCTGTTCGCCAGCCCCGAGGACGCGGCCGAGTACATCGGGTTCGACCTCACGGCGCGGTCGTGAAGGCGCTCGTCTTCGGTGGCCCAGGTTCGATGGCGTGGACGGACGTGCCCGATCCGCAGGTGGTCGACCCCACCGACGTCGTCGTCCGGGTGGACACCACAACGATCTGTGGGACCGACCTGCACATCCTGAAGGGGGATGTGCCCGCGGTGACACCGGGGCGGGTGCTCGGGCACGAGGCGATCGGTACGATCACCGAAATCGGTCCGGCGGTAACGTCGCTGGCCGTCGGTGATCGTGTGCTGGTGCCCGCCATCACCTCCTGCGGCAAATGCGCACCGTGCAAGGCCGCGATGCCGTCGCACTGTGCGTCAGTCGGTGGCATCGGATGGATCTTCGGGCACCTGATCGACGGCACGCAGGCCGAATACGTGCGGGTGCCGTACGCCGAGACCAGCGTGCACGTGCTTCCGTCGACGGTGCCCGACGAGCAGGCCATCTTCCTGGCCGACATCCTTCCGACCGGATTCGAGATCGGCGTCCAGAGCGCTCGGGTCAAGCCAGGGGACACGGTGGTGGTCGTCGGCGCAGGCCCGGTGGGTCTGTCCTCGATCCGAACCGCCGGTCTTCACGGTGCCGCCATGGTGATCGCCGTGGACATCTCGGAGTCGAGACTCAAGCGGTCAACGGGATTCGGCGCCGACGAGACGATCAACAGTGAGCGACAAGACGTGCTTGAGCGGGTCATGGAACT
This sequence comes from Mycobacterium sp., assembly GCF_040509115.1. GTDB lineage: Bacteria > Actinomycetota > Actinomycetes > Mycobacteriales > Mycobacteriaceae > Mycobacterium. Next base: position 73,557 of record NZ_JBEVLO010000267.1, read on the forward strand.
CACCGACGGTCTGGGTGCGCACGTGGCGATAGAAGCCGTCGGCATCCCGGCGACCTTCGATCTGTGCACCAGGGTGGTCCGCCCTGGTGGGCACGTCGCGAACGTCGGTGTCCACGGCAAGTCGGTCGAACTCCACCTCGAGGATCTGTGGATCAAGAACCTCACCGTGACGACCGGACTGGTCAACGGCACCACCATCGCCACCCTTCTTGATCTGGTCGCCCACGGGAAGATCGACGCCGCAGAGTTCGGGACCCATTCGTTTGGTCTCGACCAGATGTTGGACGCGTACGACGTGTTCGCGCACGCCGATACCCATGACGCCCTCAAGGTCGTCATCTCACGGTGACGGAATCACGCCAATCGATGGGACCTGCCGAATCACAACGGATCTGGACCGAATGGAGAGCTTGATGCATCAGACCGCCTACGCGGTGGCCGTGGAGCGCGCGGTTGCCGAGTTGCTGCAACGGAACCCCATGGAAGTCGCCCAGATTCAGGCGCTCGCGCTGCGCGACCTACCGGCAGGGGACCGACGGACTGCGCTGATGCGGCTGCGGTTCACGATGGGCCTGAGCATGTGCCCGAACAGTCGAGTGCTCGTCGACGACGCGGGCAACTCCATGCCCGTCTCCGCGGTGCTCGGTTCCGTTCTCGTCTCCTAACCCGCTTCACCCACCAGCCCACTGACAAGGAAGTCATCACGATGGCAAAGGAATTGCGGTTCAACTCCGACGCAAGAGCACGTCTGGAACAAGGCGTGAACGCGCTCGCGGATGCGGTCAAGGTGACGTTGGGCCCGAAGGGGCGCAACGCCGTTCTGGAGAAGCTGACCGGTCCGCCGACGATCACCAACGACGGCGTCACGATCGCCAGGGAGATTCAGCTCCGGGATCCGTTCGCGAACATGGGCGCCCAGCTCGTCAAGGAAGTCGCGATGAAGACCAACGGCGTGGTCGGTGACGGCACCACGACGGCGACCGTGCTCGCCCAGGCGATGGTCCGTGAGGGCCTGCGGGCCGTCGACGCAGGCGCCAACCCCATGCGGGTGCGTCGCGGTATCGAGCGCACCGTGCCTGTCGTCGTGGAATCCCTTCGCGCGCACAGTGTTCAGGTCAGCGGCACCAGCGACCTCCGCCGCATCGCCGCCCTCGCGGCGAGTGACGACGAGGCGATCGGCGACGTCATCGCGCAGGCGGTCGAGCACGTCGGCAAGTCCGGCGTCGTCACCACCGAGGAGAGCGACACCCTCGGCATGGGGGTCGACGTGGTCGACGGCATCGAATTCGACCATGGCTACATCTCCGGCTACATGGTCACCGACCACGAACGCATGGAGGCGGTGCTCGACAATCCGCTGATCCTGTTGACCAACAAGAAGATCAGCCAGGTCCAGGAGATCATGCCGACCATCGAGGTCGCCAAGCGTGCGGACCGCCCGCTGCTGGTGATCGCCGAGGACGTGGACGGTCCCGCGCTTCAACTGCTGGTCGGCGGCAACATGCACAAGACCATGCAGTCCGTGGTGGTGCGGGCCCCCGGTTTCGGTCATCGGCGGGTGGCCGAGCTCGAGGACCTCGCGGTGGCTCTTGGCGGCCACGTCATCGCGAAGGACACCGGGATCGAGTTGTCGGAGATCACCCTGGCGCACCTCGGGTCGTGTGATCGCCTCACCGCGACGGAGAACGACACCACCATCGTCGGCAATCACGGGGAGCAGCACCGCGTCGACGCACGGGTCGCCCAGCTCGAGGCGCAGCGGGAGAGGGCGAAGCTCGACGCCGACCAGGACAGCCTCGATCTGCGCATCGCCCGGCTCACCGGTCGCGTGGCGGTGATCCGTGTGGGCGGGGCCACCAGCGTGGAGCTCAAGGAACGCATGCTTCGCGTCGAGGACGCGCTCGCGGCGACGCGGGCGGCACTGGAGGCGGGCATCGTCTCCGGTGGTGGCACGGCGCTTGCCCAGGCACACCGCGCGCTCGACACCTTGGAACTCGTCGGCGACGAGGCGATCGGCCGCGACGTGGTGCGGCGTGCGCTCGCCGAGCCGCTGCGATGGATCGCGATCAATGCCGGGTTCGAGGGCGACGACGTGGTCGACGTCGTGGCCGACCTGCCGCTCGGCCACGGCTTCAACGCGCTGAGCGGTGAGTACGGTGACATGTTCGACGAAGGCATCATCGACCCGTTCAAGGTGACGCGGGCGGCGTTGGAGAGCGCGGCGTCGATCGCGGCTCTGCTGATCACCACCGAGACCGCGGTCGTGGAGGAGGTGTTCGGCCAGCCCGGCGCGATCATGGCGCCCGGATTCGGAGATCTCGCCGAGGGAATGGTCCGCCCATCCAACATCTACTGACACCTGGTGACCTCTGTCGTTGTCACCTCCGCTGCCGGGGGTGCGGGGCCCGCTCGTCTCAAATTGAGACCGGCGTCACACTCGATCGGAGTAGCCTGGCGCTTCGATGATCGAGCAGCCCCTCGGTACGAGGCACGCCCGGCGTGCCCGTGAACGTTTTCTGACCGACCACGACCTGGACCAGGCCGTGCGGGAGAGCATCTCCGTGTCCTGGCGCCGTTCCCGGGCGCTCAACGTCCCCGCCGACCGGCTGGAACTACCCTTCGTCCGCGAACCCAACCTGGACAGCCCCCTGGTGGACGCCGCGGATCCGGTGCTGCGGCAGCTGGCCGAGGGGTTGATCGACGAGCCGATCAGCGTCGTGCTCACGTCGGCCGACGGCGTGGTGCTCCGGCGCATCTCCGCAGACAACCGGCTCAACCAGATGCTCGACGACGTGCATCTGGCGCCCGGCTACAGCTACTCGGAGGAGTTCGCGGGAACCAACGGCATCGGCACCACGCTTGAGACTCGCCAACCCACGCTGGTGCGCGGCGCCGAACACTACGCCGAGTGCCTCGGCGAACTCGCCTGTGCGGGCGTGCCCATCATCCATCCGGTGTCGGGCGCGCTCGTCGGCGCGCTCGACCTCACGGGCTGGGTCGATGACGGGGGACCGCTGTTGGCGACGTTGGCGAAGTCGGCGTCCGACCAGATCGAGGGCCGCCTGCTGGCGCGCGCCAGCGCCAAGGAGACGGCGCTGTTGAACGCCTACCTGCGCGCGTGCCGTCGATCGCCGCAGTCCAAGGTCCTCGCGATGGGCGATGACGTGGTGCTGATGAACCGCAGACTGCGGTGGGCGCTGGACGTGCAGGACCAGGCGGCGCTGTTGGAGCATGCCGCCGACTTCGGTCAGCTGGCCAACGGGCGGCATCTGCTGGCTCCGCTGCCCAGCGGCAGGAGTGCCCGAATCTCGTGCACCGACGACTTCCCCGACCAGCAGCCGATTCACATGGCGGTCTGCTACGTGCACCTCCTTGACACGCAGGCGCCGCCCGTGACGCACGCGCGGCGTGGCGTCGACCAGCTGCCCGGCATCGCCGGGGCCAGCTCATCGTGGCGGCGCAGTTGCGCGGTCATCTCGCGTTACGCCGACGAGCGGCAGTGGGTCGCGGTATCGGGGGAGCCCGGCTCAGGACGCTATGCCGTGCTCAAAGCCGCTGCGGCGCTGCACATTCGGCGGCCAACCCGGGTGTTGACCCCTGCCGACTTCAACGACGGCGCGCACGCCATGGAGGCCTTCGCGGCACAGCTCGACGACGACGACTTCAGCATCATCATTCGAGACGTCGACCTGCTCGACGAAGCTCAGCAGGTCGCAATCGCCGAGCTGTGCCAGGGGCGTGAGGAGAGCGGCTGGATCGGTGTGACGATTGGCGGGGCGGATGCCGATTCCGATTCCGGCACATCGGTTCTGACGTTCATCGGCCAGACCGTGCCCGTGCCTGCGCTGCGGCATCGAATCGAGGATCTGCACGAGCTCGTTCCGCTGCTGCTCCGTAAGTTGAGCCGAGGATCGGACGTGCGTCTATCGTCGGCGGCCATGCGTCAGCTCTGCAAGTACAGCTGGCCCGGCAACGTCGAGGAACTGCGCGAGGTGCTCCGCGACGTGGTCGGAAGGCAGCGCTCGGGGGTCGTCGAGGTGGACCAACTGCCGCCCACCGTCCGCGCTCTCAGCAGGCACATGCTGACCCAGATCGAGGCGCTCGAACGCGACGCGATCGTGCGCAGCCTCGAGGACAACGGCGGCAGCAAGGTCGATGCCGCCGCGGCACTTGGCATCTCCCGCGCCACCATCTACCGCAAGATCAAGGAGTTCGGCATCGACGTGTGACGCCGCTCTCCCGGCGGACGCCCTCCGCCGAATCCCAGCCGACGTTGTGCGACGATGCGGGGATGACCGTTCGCCCAGCACACTTCACGCAAACCGCCGAGGACACCTTCCAGCCGACGGCGAATGCGCAAAGCAGTTGGGGCGCTGATCATCTCAATGGTCCCGCCCTGGCCGGATTGGCGGCGACGGTGCTCGACGACCGGTACGGCGATGACGACTTCCTACCCGCGCGGCTCACCGTCGATCTGTTCCGGCGGGCACGAGGGGTGCCGACCGTGGTCTCGACCCGGCTGATCAGGGACGGCAGGCGGGTGCGCAACGCGGAGTGCGAGATCGTCCAGGACGGTGTCGCCGTCGTACGGGCCACGGTGGTTCAGTACCGGCGGTCGTCGCCTCCGCTGGGCGAGGAATGGTCCACCGCGCCGAGTTTCACTCCGCCGTCACTCGACCCCGCCCGGTACACCTACATGGGCAGCGACCAGGGGGAGTGGTCGGATTCCATCGCCGATCATCAAAACGCGTCACGCAAGCGGTTCCTGAGCCAGCCCATCGACGTCGTCGAGGGGCGGAAGAATCCACCGTTCGCGAGCGCCGCGATGACCGCCGAGCACACCAGCCTGGTGACCAATCTGGGCAGTGCGGGCATCGGCTACATCAACGGCGACCTCACCGTCGGTCTGGTGCGGTTGCCGCGCGGCGACTGGATCGGGGTACAGGCCGACTCGCACTGGGCCGCCGATGGCATCTCGGTCGGCACGTCCACGTTGTTCGACGAGGACGGCCCATTCGGCTCGGGCATGGTCACCGCGGTCGGCAACCCGGCGGCGCACATCGACTTCACCAGCAACGACCATCGGCCCGGGCTTCGTTGATCCCCGTTCAATCGTTCGGCTTTCGTGAACGGTATGTCCGGATAAATCACGTGGACGTGAACAGTCGTGGTGGCCTTCAATGTCGTCATGGCCTTCGAAGCGGTGGCGACCACGAACTCGGCGCGCAGCGGCACTTCGATGGCGATGGGCTCGATGCTGTGCGTTCAGGTCGGGCTCGCCCTGTCCATCGGACTGATCGATCAGATCGGCGCTGAGGGAGCCGCCTGGCTGAGGCTGGCGTGGGCCGGCGTGCTGTTGCCGATCATCGTCCGTCCGCGCCCTTCGGTGTTCACCAGGACCACCTTCTTGACCTGCGTCGTCCTCGGCATCGTGACCGCAGCCATCACCCTGCTGTTCATGGCCGCGGTGTCCAGGATCCCCCTCGGCACCGCTAGCGCCCTGGAGTTCCTCGGCCCGCTGGGCGTCGCGGTCATCAGGGGCAGGGGCCGGAATCGGTTCGTCTGGCCGGGCTTCGCCGCGGCCGGGGTGGTGTTGCTCACGCAGCCCTGGGCGGGGGCCATCGACCTGATCGGCGTCGCCTACGCCCTGACCGCCGCGATCTGCTGGGGCTGCTACATCCTGTTGACCCAGCGGGTTGGCGACGGCGTGGAGGGCATCAACGGGCTGGCCGTATCGATGGGCGTGGCGGGGGTGTTCTCCACCCTCGTCGTCGGGTCGTCGGTGATTCCGCGCATCACACCCGAGATCCTGCTGTTCGGAATCGGTCTTGCGATCCTATTGCCGGTGATCCCCTTCACGTTGGAGCTGCTGGCCCTCCGCAGGCTGACGGCGGCGTCGTTCGGCACGCTGATGAGCCTGGAGCCCGCGTTCGCCATGCTGGTCGGCTTCCTGGTGCTCGCACAGGCCCCGGGAATGACCGGCGTGGCTGGCATCTGCCTCGTCGTCGCCGCCGGAATCGGTGCTGCGCGCAGCGGGGCCAGACCGCCGGTCCTCGTCGACGTCACCTGAGTTTCGCTACGCTTGGCGGAATGGCACTCTCCGACAACACGTTCGTCAAGGCGTTCAACACGCTGGCCGTGACGTTGATGGACGTCCCCGTGATCGGCGGATTGGTGCGGCGCGGGCTCGTCACGGTCCGCTACGTCGGGCGACGGTCGGGCAAGACCTTCGAGATCCCGGTCGGGTATCGGCGCTCCGGTGATTCGATCGTCATCTCGGTCGCCATGCCCGACGCCAAGCAGTGGTGGCGCAACTTCCTCGGCGACGGCGGACCGATCACGCTCGTCGGGTTCGACGGCCGCGACCGGACCGGCCACGCCGTCGCCAACCGCGACGATCGCGGCCGCGTGGCGGTCACCGTCCGACTCGATCGATGAGCTACTTGCCGTCGATTCGCTTGCGGCGGTAGAGGGTTCCGAGACCGACCAGCAGCAGGCTGCCGACCAGGATCGCGGTGGCGAGGACGTTGATCTGCGGCGGCACCGCCGCCTTGACCGATGCGTTCACGTAGAGCGGGTACGTGACCGTCGACCCGCTGACGAAGTACGTGACGATGAAGTCGTCCAGTGACAGCGCGAACGACAGCATCGCGGCGGCGACGATGCCCGGCACGATCAGCGGCAGGGTGACCTTGAAGAAGGTCCTGGTGGGGCTGGAGCCAAGGTCCATGGACGCGTCCTCCAACGTCCAGTCGAAGCCGCGCACCCTGGCCCGCACGGTCATCGCGATGAAGCTGATCTCGAAGGCGATGTGGGCGATCAGGATCGTCGTGTAGCCGGTTGCCCAACCAAAGTCGAGGAACAGCACCAGCAGCGAGGCGCCCATCACCACTTCTGGCGCCGTCAGCGGCAGGACCAGGAACGTGTCGACGGCCTTGCTGCCTCGAAAGCGTTGCCGGACAAGCGCAATGGCCACCAACGTGCCGAGCACCAGGGCGATCAGCGTCGAGACGACGGCGATGTTGATACTCAATTTCAGCGCCTCGGCAAGGGCCGGATACTTGAACGGGTCCAGCCAGTTCTCGAGCGTGAAACCCCGCCAGGTGTAGTTGAACTTGCCTGCCGGGTCGTTGAACGAGAACAGGATGATGACGAAGATCGGCAGGAACAAGTACAGCATCACCAGCCCGGCGACGACGCGCAGCGTGACGTCGCCGAGGTTGAAGCGACGCCTGGCGCGGGGTGGTGTCGATGCGCCGCGGTCGGTGACCTCGACGGCCTGAGACGTGCCGGGAACCGTCATACCAGATCCTCCGTGCCGAGTGCCTTCGTGTAGAGCAGCACGCCGACGAGGATCAACGCCATCAGCACGAAGCTCAGTGCGGCGGCCGCCGGGTAGTCCTTGACCACCAGGAACTGTTTCTGGATGACGTTGCCTATCATCGTGGTCTGCGGGCTGCCCAGGTAGTCGGCGTTGATGAAATCGCCTGCGGCAGGGATGAACACCAGGAGGCTGCCGGCCAGGACGCCCGGCATCGACAGCGGCAGGACCACCTTCCCGAAGGACCTGGCATTCGACGAATAGAGGTCGCGGGACGCCTCGAGCAGTCGCGGGTCGATCTTCTCAAGGCTGACGTACAGCGGCAGGATCATGAAGATGATCCAGTTGTAGGTCAGGCCCCCAACCACCGCCCAACTCGTCGACAGCAACCGGCCCTCGCTGGGCAGCAACCCGATGTTTCCGAGCACGCTCACCACCCAGCCGTCGTCGGCGAGGATGGTCTTCCACGCCAGGGTGCGGATGAGGAACGTCACGAAGAACGGGAGCAGGACCAGCCCAAGGATCAGATTCTTGTAGCGACCCGCCTTGAACGCGATGAAGTACGCGAGCGGGTACGACAGCAGGATGCACAGCACCGTGGCGATGAGCGCGTAGACGAAGGACCTCACGATCTGGTCCTGATACACCGAGAAGGCATGCGCGTAGTTGCCGAACTCCCACGAAAACGACAGTGTCGGAACGAATACCGACCCGCCCTGCGACGACAGCGACGTGCGCAGCAGCGACCAGAACGGCACCACGAAGAACACCGCGAGGTACGCCAGCGCGGGCAGCACCATCAGATACGGCGCGATCTTGCTCCGCTGTCGACTGCTACTGGCTACTCCAGCCATCGCCGACCTCAGCCGCCGGTGACGGCCGCGTATGCGGTGTTGAAGTCCTGGGTCTGCTTGTCGGTGAGGCCCGGCCAGCCCTTCGCATTGGCGATCATTTCCGCGGGCGGGTTGATGAGGGGGTTGTTGGCAGCGTCGGGATCCACCTTGGCGAGTTCGTCGGTCATGTCCGACAGCACGGGGATGTACTGCACGAAGGCCACCAACTTCGCGTAATTGGCACGGTCGTACAGGTAGTTGATCCAGGTCTCTGCCCAGTCCTGATGCTGACTGGTCTGCGGGATGACCATGGTGTCGACGAACGTCGTTCCACCGGACTCGGGGAGGATGAACTCCATGTCCGGGTTGTCGGCCTTGAGCTGGACGATGTCACCCGAATAGGCCTGGGCGATCACGAGATTGCCCGAGGCGAGGTCCTCGATGTAGTCGTTGCCGGTGAACTTGCGGATCTGACCCTTGTCGTTCTGTTCCCTGACGAGGTCGACCGCCTTCTGCACCGTCTCGTTGGTGGGCTGCTCGATCGAATTTCCCTGCGACATCATGATCATGCCGAGCGCGTCCTGCTGGTCGGAGAACAGGCTGACCCGGCCCTTGAAGGCTGGATCCCACAGATCCTCGATCTTGGTGATCGGCCTGCCGGTCGCGGCCTTGTTGTAGCCGAGCCCGACGAACCCCGACATGTACGGCGCGCTGAACTTCCGCCCCGGATCCACACTGGCCTCGAGCAGGTCGGGGCGCAGGTTGTCGATGTTGGGGATGTTGGACTTGTTGAGCTCGTTGAGCCAACCCAGCTGCTGCAGGCGACTGGCCATGAACGTCGTCGGGACGGCGAGATCACAGCCGATGTCCTGCTTGCGCTGCAGCGGTTCCTTGACCTTCGCGAACCACTGCTCGTTGTCGTTGAAGTCCTCCTTGTAGTCCACGGTGAGGCTCGAGGACTTCTGGAATTCGTCGACGAATCCGGGTGCCATGTAGGCAGGCCAGTTGGAGATCCGCAGTGCGGAGGAGACCTCGCCGCCCCCGCCGCCGCCGCCCGAACTGCACGCCGCCAGGAACGACGGGCCCAGCGCGAAGGCCGCCGCCGCGGCCGCGCCACCACCCAGGAACCTGCGTCGCGAGGTGCGCGAGGACGCGAGCCGGGACATCAGTCGGGGGTCGATCTCGTTCGCCATGGAAAGTGCCTTTCGTGGTGCTTCGGGGAGGTGCTTGGGGGAGGGCCTGTCGGAGACGAGCTGATCCAGAGTGCGCGGGGAACCGTCAGGGCTCTGGGGGAGCGTCGAACATCTCCTCGAGGTCCTCGGTGGTCGGAATGTCGGCCGCGGGCAACACGAGAGAGGCCTCGGGTGCCCAGGCGGCGTGCACCTGGTCGCCGGGGCGCAGCAGCGGCAGGTTCTGCTCGGGGCCGACGTGGGCCACGATCGGCGAGCCGTCGGGGGCATCCATCGACAGCCGCACGACCGGGCCCTGGAACACGAGGTCGGTAACGGTGGCGGTGACCGTCGCGAGGTCGCCCGCCGGTGCCTCCATGGACACGCGAATGCGTTCTGGGCGCACCATCAGGGTGGCGTGGCCGCCCTGCTCGATCGTGGTGTCGCCAGGGCGTGCCCGCAGCGTGGTGCCGAGCACCGATAGCTGAGCGAGCGCACCGTCCATTCCGGACAGGCGACCCGGCCAGAGATTGGCCTGGCCGATGAAGTTGGCGACGAACACCGTCGCGGGCCGGTCGTAGATCTCGGTTGGGCTGCCGATCTGCTCGACGGTGCCTGCATTCATGACGGCGATGCGGTCACTCATCGTGAGCGCTTCCTCCTGGTCGTGGGTCACGTAGACGAACGTGATCCCGACCTCGCGCTGGATGCGCTTGAGCTCGAACTGCATGGCGTGCCGGAGTTTCAGGTCCAGCGCGCCGAGCGGCTCGTCGAGCAGCAGGGCGCTTGGGTAGTTGACCAGTGCCCGAGCCAGGGCGACGCGCTGTTGCTGACCGCCGGAGAGCTGCGCTGGCCTTCGCTTGGCGAAGTCGCCGAGGCGGACGATCTCGAGCATCTCGTCGACGCGCCGCTTGAGCTCGGACTTGTCGACCTTCTTGCTGCGCGGCCCGTACGCGACGTTGTCCCAGACGGTCATGTGGGGGAACAGCGCGTAGTGCTGGAAGACCGTGTTGACGTTGCGCTTGTGGGGCGACACCGTCGACACGTCGACGCCTTCGAGGCGGATCGCTCCCTCGGTGGGCGTCTCGAAGCCGGCGATCATGCGCAAAGTGGTGGTCTTGCCGCAGCCCGAAGGGCCGAGCATCGAGAAGAACTCGCCCGACGCGATCGAGAAGTCCGCATCCGCCACCGCGACGTAGTCGTCGAACCGCTTCGTGACGTGGTCGATCTCGATGACGGGGCGCCCGGGGTCGCTGGAGCCTGCGTTCTTCGCCATCTTGGGATGGACGGCCGTGGTGTCGGTGCCGGTCAGGACGATCTCCTCGTGCTGGGCACGTGCAGCGGCTCCCCCCGGAGGCGTACATCGCCCATTGCTGCGCGTGCGCTGTCGATAAACCATCGCCGATGTGGACCACCTTCGCAAGCGATTCCGCACGAAATTTACATTTCTACAATGGAATCCTTTGCTCGGAAGGTTGCCAAGGTGCCGATTCCGCCGTGCGCGCCTGGGGCTAGCCCAGGCGCTTGGCGCAGCCGGCGAGGATCTGGTTGAAGGACCACCTGAGCAGGCGTGCGCTGATCGCCTCCATGGCTCGTCCGCCCGCGAGGGCGGGGTGGGTGTAGCTCGAGTCCCAGTCGACGTGGGTGCCGTCGCCCTTGGGCGTGAACGTCAGGGTGCCACCGTCGTGGCGGAACACCGGGAACGACTTGAGGATCAGGTACGAGTAGCTGCGCGGCGCGTCGTACGCCGTGATCTCCTCCCGGAACCAGATGCCGATCCCCGTCACCTCGCGCACCGCGCCCGCGGCGGGCGCCGAGGTTCCCTTCACCCAGCCGGCCCTGATTACGAGCGGGACCGCCGTCAGGCTCGCAGGGTTGGCCAGCCACTCGAAGACGCGCTCCGGAGGTGCTGCGATCGTCCGTTCCACGTGAAGTTCGACCACGCGGTCAACGCTAGCGCCCGGACACCAGCCTCACGTGAATTCGCTCGCGGAGGCCTCTATCCAGTCCGAGCGCCATGCCTCGGGCGGATCCTCGAGCAGCTCGCCGGGCATCAACCAGTCGTAGATCTCGGCGTAGGTCTTGGTGCGTTGGCCCTCGATACGGCGGTTCAACATCGCCGGGGACAGTTCGTGGAAGCCGTCCAGCCCCATCGACGCGACGATCTGCGCGGCGCTGGCCACCGTCGCGCGCTGATAGTTGAACACCCGAATGGTCTTGTCGGGCACGTCGAGTGCCCGCGCTCGCGCGGGATCCTGCGTCGCGACGCCGGTAGGGCAGTGGTTCGTGTTGCACTTCAACGCCTGAATGCAGCCGACCGCGAACATCATGGCCCGCGCCGCCATCAGGAAGTCCGCGCCCTGGCACACCCGGCTGACGATGTCCACGCCGCTGGCCACCTTGCCCGACGCGCCGATGCGGATGCGGTCGCGCAACCCGGTGCCGACCAGGCTGTTGTGGACCAGCATCAGCCCCTCGGTCAGCGGCATCCCGACGTGATCCTCGAACTCCTGCGGCGCCGCGCCCGTGCCGCCCTCGCCGCCGTCGACGATGACGAAGTCCGGGGCGATGCCGGTGGCCACGATCGCCTTGCAGATCGAGAGGAACTCGGTTCTGGCTCCGATGCACAGCTTGAAGCCGACGGGCTTGCCTCCCGACAGGCGTCGCAGCGTTGCGATGAACTCCACGAATTCCGTCGGTGTGTCGAAGGCGCTGTGCGCGGGCGGAGACACCACGGTCCTGCCGATCGGCACGCCGCGGGTGGCGGCGATCTCGGCGCTCACCTTCGGACCTGGCAGCACGCCGCCGAGCCCGGGCTTGGCGCCCTGTGACAGCTTGATCGAGATCGCCTTCACCGACGGCAGCGTCGCCTTCTCCCCGAACGCGACCGGATCGAAGCGGCCGTCGGCGTCGCGGCAGCCGAAGTAGCCGGACCCGATCTCCCAGATCAGGTCGCCACCGGCGCGTAGGTGATGGGGACTGATACCGCCTTCCCCGGTGTCGTGGGCGAAACCGCCCCGCGCCGCGCCCGCATTCAGCGCCTCGATCGCGTTCGCGGACAGCGCGCCGAAGCTCATCGCCGATACGTTGAGCATCGCGATGTCGTAGGGCTGCGCGCAATCGGGGCCGCCGAGGCGCACCCTCGGATCCAGGGTCTCGGCGAAGTGCGCCCGGATGGAGTGCCGCAGGAACTCGTAGCCGATGGCGTTGACGTCGCGTTCGGTGCCGAACGGCTCGTCACCCTTGGTGCCCTTGGCCCTCTCGTAGACCAGATCCCGCGTCTCGCGGTCGAAGGGGGTCGCCTCGGTGTTCGACTCGACGAAGTACTGCCTGATCTCGGGCCGGATGAACTCCATCAGGAACCGGACGTGACCGAGGATGGGATACACCCGCAGGATCGTGTGCCGCGTCTGCATCAGATCCCAGGTGCCCAGCGCCGCGAGCCCGACAAGGACGCCGGCGGGCAGCGCCCACCACCAGGACACGTTGACGGCCGCCGCCACGCTGAGCACGGCGGCGAGCCAGACACCTGCGACGATCACGGGCCGTGTGATCACGGCGTGAGGGTATCGCGAGTCACAACCGGCCCGTGGCTATGATCGCCGGGTGGTTGATCAGCCGGAGCCGTCGGGACTGTCGCAGGAAGCCCTGACGTCGGCCGTCGCCGCGGCCCGGCAGGCCTTCGACGATGCCGCCGACCTGGACGCGTTGGCCCGCGCCAAGACCGAGCACCTCGGCGACCGCTCACCGATCGCACTGGCGCGCCAGGCGCTTGGCTCGTTGCCCAAGACCGAGCGCGCCGACGCCGGTCGCCGCGTGAACGTCGTCCGTGCCGAGGCCCAAGCCGCGTTCGACGCCCGCATCGAGGTGCTGCGCGCCGAGCGCGATGCCGCAGCCCTGGTCGCCGAGCGGATCGACGTCACACTTCCCTCGACCCGCCAGCCGATCGGCGCCCGCCACCCCATCACGATCCTGGCCGACCACGTCGCCGACGTCTTCGTCGCGATGGGTTGGGAACTGGCCGAGGGACCCGAGGTCGAGACCGAGCAGTTCAACTTCGACGCACTGAACTTTCCGCCCGATCACCCCGCGCGCAGCGAGCAGGACACCTTCCAGGTGGCGCCGGACGGATCGAGGCAGGTCCTCCGGACCCACACCTCGCCGGTGCAGATCCGGGCGCTGCTGGAACGGGAGTTGCCGGTTTACATCGTGTCGATCGGCCGGACATTCCGCACCGACGAGCTCGACGCCACCCATACGCCCGTCTTCCACCAGGTGGAGGGCCTGGCGGTGGACCGCGGCCTGACGATGGCCAATCTGCGCGGCACGCTGGATGCCTTCGCCCGCGCCGAGTTCGGGCCCCAGGGCCGTACCCGGTTGCGGCCGCACTTCTTCCCGTTCACCGAGCCGTCGGCCGAGGTCGACGTCTGGTTCGAGAACAAGAGGGGCGGGGCGGGCTGGGTGGAGTGGGGTGGCTGCGGCATGGTGAACCCGAACGTCCTGCGGGCTTGTGGGATCGACCCTTCAGCGTATTCCGGCTTCGCCTTCGGCATGGGGTTGGAGCGAACCCTCCAGTTCCGCAACGGGATTCCCGACATGCGCGACATGGTGGAGGGCGACGTGCGGTTCTCCCTGCCATTCGGGGTCGAGGCCTGATGCGCCTTCCCTACAGCTGGCTGCGCGAGGTCGTGCAGGCCGGCGCCCCAGGATGGGACGTCTCGCCCGCCGAGCTCGAGCGGGCGCTCATCAGCGTCGGCCACGAGGTCGAGGACGTCGTCCCCGTCGGGCCCGTGACGGGACCGTTGACCATCGGTCGAGTCGTCGAGATCGAGGAGCTCACCGAGTTCAAGAAACCGATCCGGGCCTGCAAGGTCGACGTCGGCTCGCGCAACGTCGACGGTCAGCCTCGTGACATCGTATGCGGGGCAACGAATTTCAGCGTCGGTGACCTCGTCATCGTGGCGCTGCCCGGCACCGTGTTACCCGGTGACTTCGAGATCGCCACCCGCAAGACCTACGGCCACGTCTCGGACGGGATGATCTGCTCGGCGTCCGAGCTCAACCTCGGCAGCGATCACTCCGGGATCGTCGTCCTTCCCCCGGGCACTGCCGAGCCCGGCGATCCGGCCGCCGACGTCGTCGGGCTCGACGACGTCGTGTTCGATCTCGCCATCACACCGGACCGCGGCTACTGCCTGTCCGTGCGCGGCATGGCAAGAGAGATCGCCTGCGCGTACGACCTGGACTTCGTCGACCCCGCCGACGTCGAGCCGCTTCCCGTGACGGGCGAGGCGTGGCCGCTGACCGTCCAACCCGGCACCGGCGTCCAACGCTTCGGTCTGCGCCCCGTCACGGGCATCGACCCCGATGCCGTCTCACCGTGGTGGCTGCGACGCCGATTGATGCTCAGCGGGATTCGCGCGATCTCGCCCGCCGTCGACGTCACCAACTACGTGATGCTCGAACTCGGCCACCCGCTGCACGCCCACGACAGCAGCCTCATCACCGGTGCCTTCGACGTGCGGTTTGCGACGCAGGGGGAGACGGTCGTGACCCTCGACGACGTCAAGCGCACCCTCGATTCGGGCGACGTCCTGATCGTCGACGACGTCGCCACCGCGGCCATCGGCGGCGTGATGGGCGCAGGTACCACCGAGGTTCGCGACAGCACCACGAACGTCCTGCTCGAGGCGGCGGTGTGGGACCCCGCGGCGACGTCGCGCACGCAGCGCCGACTACGCCTCGTCAGCGAGGCGGGCCGCCGCTACGAGCGGACCGTCGATCCGGCGATCTCCGTTGCCGCCCTCGACCGTTGCGCCACCCTCTTGGCCGACATCGCGGGCGGTACCGTCGAGCCGAAGCTGACCGACTGGCGTGGCGACCCGCCGCGCGATGACTGGTCGCCCCCGCCGGTCGGCATGCCGGAGGACCTGCCGGACCGCGTGGCAGGAGTCGAATACCCGGCCGGTGCCACGGTGCGTCGACTCACTCAGATCGGCGGCGTCGCGGAGGTTTCGGACGGGTACGTCACCGTCACCCCGCCGAGCTGGCGCACCGACCTCAAGCAGCCCGCCGACCTCGTCGAGGAGGTGCTCCGGCTCGAGGGTCTCGACAAGGTGCCGTCGGTGCTGCCGACCGCTCCGGCGGGACGGGGCCTCTCGCCAGCCCAGAAGCGGCGCCGTGCGATCGGGAAGTCGTTGGCGCTCAACGGCTTCGTCGAGATCCTTCCGACGCCGTTCCTGCCCGCCGGAATCCTTGACGCCTGGGGGCTGCCCGCAGACGATCCACGCCGGGCGACCATGACGGTGCTCAACCCGCTGGAGGCCGACCGGCCACACCTGGCCACGACGTTGCTGCCCGGCCTTCTGGAGGCGTTGGTGCGCAACGTCTCCCGCGGTGCGCCCGATGACGCCCTGTTCGGCATCGAGCAGGTGGTCATTGCGACCCCGCAAACCAAGACCCTGGATCCCATTCCCGTCGACCGGCGCCCCACCGACGCCGAGATCGCAGCCATCGACGACGCGCTGCCGTGGCAACCGCTCCACGTCGGTGTCGTCCTGACCGGCTTGCGGGAACCCGCGGGTCCGTGGGGGCCCGGTCGTGCCGTCGACGCCACGGACGCGTTCGAGGCCGTGCGCATCATCGGCCGCGCGTGCCACGTCGACTTCGAGTTCCGCGCCGCGCAGAGGTTGCCATGGCACCCTGGCCGGTGCGCGGAGATCGTGCTCGACGGCGCGGTCGTCGGCCACGCGGGCCAGCTGCACCCCGCGGTGATCGAGCGGACCGGGCTGCCGAAGGGCGTGTGTGCCGTGGAGCTCGACCTCAGCGCCGTTCCCGTCACCGAGCCGCTGCCTGCGCCCGCGGTCTCGCCGTTCCCGGCCGTGTTCCAGGACGTCAGCCTGATCGTCGCCGACGACGTCGCCGCGCAGGACGTCGTCGACGCGGTCCGCGACGGCGCGGGCGAGCTGCTCGAAGCCGTCAGCCTGTTCGACGTCTACGTGGGTCCGCAGCTCGGCGAGGGGCGCAAATCGCTGGCCCTCGCGCTGCGGTTCCGTGCCGCCGACCGGACGTTGACCGAGGACGAGGCCAGCGCGGCTCGGGACGCCGCCGTGGCGGTCGCGACCGCGCGTGTCGGCGCCCAACAACGCCGCTGACCGCGAGCTAGATAATGAATTTGCACCTGACTGCATAACAATGCAGAATCGCTGCATGGTTTCAGTGGCGGTTGCCGGTGCCAGCGGGTATGCCGGCGGCGAGATTCTGCGGCTCCTGCTCGGCCACCCGGCGTACGCCGACGGCCGGCTGACCATCGGAGCGTTGACCGCGGCCTCCAGCGCGGGGACCAGCCTCACCGAACACCATCCGCATCTGCTGCCGCTCGCCGATCGCGTGCTCGAGCCCACCGATGCGGCCGTGCTCGCCGGCCATGACGTGGTATTCCTCGGCCTCCCGCATGGCCACTCCGCGGCGCTGGCCGACCAGCTCGGCGCCGACACCCTGATCGTCGACTGCGGCGCCGACTTCCGGCTGACCGACGCCACGGCATGGGAACGCTTCTACGGGTCCGCCCATGCGGGCAGTTGGCCGTACGGGCTGCCCGAACTCGCCGGCGGCCGCGAGGCACTGAAGAACACGAAGCGCATCGCCGTGCCGGGCTGCTACCCGACGGCCGCCCTGCTCGCGCTGCTGCCCGCCGTCGCCGAGGACCTCGTCGAACCCGCCGTCACCGTCGTCGCCGTCAGCGGGACCTCCGGTGCCGGTCGCGCCGCCAAGGTCGACCTCCTGGCCTCCGAGGTGATCGGATCGGCCCGCGCGTACAACGTCGGTGGCGCCCACCGCCATACGCCCGAGATCGCCCAGGGGCTGCGCAAGGTCACCGACAAGGACGTCACGGTGTCGTTCACGCCCGTGCTGATCCCGACGGCCAGGGGCATCCTGGCGACCTGCACGGCACGCACCGGTGCGTCGCTGTCCGAGGTGCGTGCGGCATACGAAAAGGCTTATGGCGGTGAACCATTCGTTCACCTCCTCCCCGAGGGCCGCCTGCCCGCGACGGGCTCGGTGATCGGGAGCAACGCAGCTCAGGTCGCCGTCGCCGTCGACGCCGACGCAGGGGTGTTGGTGGCGCTGTGCGCCATCGACAACCTGGTCAAGGGCACGGGCGGGGCGGCCGTGCAATCAATGAACCTGGCGCTGGGCTGGCCGGAGACGGAAGGACTTTCGATCGTGGGTGTGGCACCGTGACACAGACGCAGACGCACGCACTCGTCCGCTCGCAGGGCGTGACGGCACCCTCGGGATTCCGCGCCACGGGCATCCCGGCGGGCATCAAGGCCTCCGGCAAGCCCGACCTCGCGCTGGTGTTCAACGAGGGCCCCGACTACGGCGCCGCCGCAGTGTTCACCCGCAACAAGGTCAAGGCCGCGCCGGTGCTGTGGACGCAGCAGGTCATGACCACCAGGCGGCTGCGCGCCGTGATCCTGAACTCCGGTGGTGCCAACGCATGCACCGGTGCGCTCGGCTTCCAGGACACGCACGCCACCGCCGAGGCCGTCGCCAGCGCACTGTCGGACTGGGGCACCGAGACCGGGGCCATCGAAGTCGCGGTCTGCTCAACGGGATTGATCGGCGATCGACTGCCGATGGACAAGGTGCTCGCCGGCGTCAGGGACGTCGTGCACGAGATGGCGGGTGGCCTCACCGGAGGCGCGGAGGCGGCCCAGGCCATCATGACCACCGACACCGTGCCGAAACAGGTTGCGCTGCACCACTCGGGCAGCTGGACCGTCGGAGGCATGGCCAAGGGCGCAGGAATGATGGCGCCCTCGCTGGCCACCATGCTGTGCGTCATCACGACGGACGCCGTCGCCGACGCCGACGCCCTGGACCGCGCGCTGCGCAACGCCGCCGCACGCACCTTCGACCGGCTCGACATCGACGGCAGCTGCTCGACCAACGACACCGTGCTGCTGCTGGCATCGGGTGCCAGCGAGATCGCCCCCTCCCAGGACGACCTCGATGCGGCCGTGCTGGCCGTCTGCGACGACTTGTGCGCGCAGTTGCAGGCCGACGCGGAGGGCGTCACCAAGCGCGTCGCGGTCACCGTGACCGGCGCGGCCAGCGAGGACGACGCCCTGGTCGCCGCCCGTGTCATCGCCCGCGACAGCCTGGTGAAGACCGCGATCTTCGGCTCCGACGCCAACTGGGGCCGGGTACTTGCTGCGGTCGGGATGGCGCCGGTCGACATGGCGCCCGACCGGATCGGCGTGTCGTTCAACGGCTTTCCCGTGTGCGTCGACGGAACCGGTGCGCCAGGTGCCCGTGACGTGGATCTGGCGGGCGCCGACATCAGCATCGCCGTGGATCTCGGCGTCGGATCCGGCGAGGCCACCGTCCGCACCACCGATCTGTCCCACGCCTACGTCGAAGAGAACTCGGCCTACTCGTCGTGAGTGCCGGTGAGCGCTCGCGCGAAGGGCATTCGACCGTCTCGCACACCAAGGGTGCGGTGCTGGCCGAGGCGCTGCCGTGGCTCAAGCAGCTGCACGGAAAGATCGTCGTCGTCAAGTACGGCGGCAACGCGATGACCGACGACGCCCTCAAGGCGGCGTTCGCCGCGGACATGGTGTTCCTGCGCAACTGCGGGATTCACCCAATCGTCGTCCACGGTGGCGGTCCGCAGATCAGCGCCATGCTCAAACGGCTCGGCATCGCAGGTGACTTCAAGGGCGGGTTCCGGGTCACCACACCCGAAGTCCTCGACGTGGCACGGATGGTGCTGTTCGGGCAGGTCGGCCGAGAGTTGGTCGGTCTGATCAACGCCCACGGCCCCTATGCCGTCGGGATCACCGGCGAGGATGCGCACCTGTTCACCGCGGTGAGGCGCAGTGTGGCGGTCGACGGTGTGCTGACCGACATCGGCCTGGTCGGCGACGTCGAGACGGTCAACAGCGCGGCGGTGCTGGATCTGATCGCCGCGGGCCGCATCCCGGTGGTGTCCACGATCGCGCCGGACGCCGAGGGCGTGGTGCACAACATCAACGCGGACACCGCGGCCGCCGCACTGGCCGAGGCATTGGGTGCCGAGAAGCTGCTGGTGCTTACCGACGTCGAGGGCCTCTACACCGACTGGCCGGACCGCTCCTCGCTGGTCAGCGAGATCGACGTCACCACGCTGACCGCCCTACTGCCGTCCTTGGAGGCGGGCATGGTGCCCAAGATCGAGGCCTGCCTGCGGGCGGTCGCAGGTGGGGTGCCCAGCGCACACGTCATCGACGGTCGCGTCGAGCACTGCGTGCTGGTGGAACTGTTCACGAACGAAGGATCTGGAACGAAGATCCAGGGCGAGCGAAGCGACGGGAAGGGTGGGGTGGTGAAGTGACATCCAATACTCAAGAGCTGCAAGAGCGTTGGCAGGCAGTGATGATGGACAACTACGGCACGCCGCAAGTCGCGCTGGTCAGCGGGGACGGCGCGGTGGTCACCGACGCCGACGGCAAGTCCTACGTCGACCTGCTCGGCGGCATCGCGGTCAACGTGCTCGGACACCGCCACCCCGCCGTGATCGAGGCGGTCACCACTCAGCTCAACACGCTGGGCCACACCTCGAACTTCTACGCCACCGAACCGGGCATCGCACTGGCCGAGGCGCTGGTGTCGCACCTCGGCGGTGACGTCAAGGCCAGGGTCTTCTTCTGCAACTCCGGAACCGAGGCCAACGAGGTCGCCTTCAAGATCACCCGGCTGACGGGACGCACGAATCTGGTTGCCGCCGAAGGCGCCTTCCACGGACGCACGATGGGCTCCCTGTCGCTGACCGGGCAGCCGGCCAAGCAGGCGCCGTTCGAGCCGTTGCCCGGCAACGTCACTCACGTTCCCTACGGTGACGTCGAGGCGCTGGAGGCCGCCGTCACCGACGAGACCGCCGCGGTGTTCCTCGAGCCGATCATGGGGGAGGGCGGGGTCGTCACGCCGCCCGCGGGCTACCTCGTCGCGGCGCGGGAGATCACCGCGAGGCATGGTGCGCTGCTGGTCCTCGACGAGGTGCAAACGGGGGTCGGGCGCACCGGCACGTTCTTCGCCCATCAGTACGACGGTGTCACCCCCGACGTGGTCACGCTGGCCAAGGGGCTCGGCGGCGGATTGCCCATCGGCGCGTGCTTGGCGATCGGTGACACCGCCGACCTACTGACCCCTGGGCTCCACGGCAGTACCTTCGGCGGCAACCCGGTCTGCACCGCCGCCGCACTCGCGGTCCTCAAGACACTCGCCGAGGAGGACCTGATCAGTCGCGCCGACGTGCTCGGCAAGACGATCAGCCATGGCGTCGAAGCGCTAGGACATCCGCTCGTCGACCACGTCAGGGGCCGCGGTCTGCTCCGCGGCATCGTGCTGACGGCGCCCAAGGGCAAGGCCGTCGAGGTCGCCGCACGCGACGCGGGCTTCCTCGTCAATGCCGCCGCTCCCGACGTCATCCGGCTCGCGCCGCCACTCGTCGTCACCGACGCGCAGATCGACGCGTTCCTGACGGCACTGCCCGCCGTCCTCGACACCGCAGCGGAGACGCCATGACACCCCGGGCGAGAAGCGGAGCGGGATCGACACGCCGCCACTTCCTCCGCGACGACGACCTCACGCCCGGCGAGCAGGCCGAAGTCCTGGCGCTGGCCGCCGAACTCAAGAAGGCGCCGTTCAGCGCGCGGCCGCTGGAGGGTCCGCGCGGCGTCGCGGTCATCTTCGAGAAGAACTCCACCAGGACGCGCTTCTCGTTCGAGATGGGCATCGCTCAGCTGGGCGGCCACGCCGTCGTCGTGGACGGCCGAAGCACGCAACTCGGCCGCGAGGAGACGTTGGAGGACACCGGGAGGGTGCTGTCCCGGTACGTCGATGCGATCGTCTGGCGGACCTTCGCCCAGGAACGCCTGGCCGCCATGGCGTCGGGCTCGACGGTGCCGATCGTCAACGCGTTGTCCGACGAGTTTCACCCCTGCCAGGTACTTGCCGACCTGCAGACGCTGGTCGAGCGCAAGGGCAGCTTGGCGGGGTTGCGGATGTCCTACTTCGGCGACGGGGCGAACAACATGGCCCACTCGTTGATGCTGGGCGGTGTCACGGCGGGAATCCACGTGACCATCGCTGCACCAACGGGTTTCGACCCGGCGCGCCAATTCGTCGCGGCGGCCGAACGCCGCGCCGTCGAGACCGGGGCCAGCGTCACCGTGACCGCGGACCCGAAGGCGGCAGCCACGGGTGCGGACGTCATCGTGACCGACGCCTGGACGTCGATGGGACAGGAGAACGACGGCCTGGATCGGGTCCGCCCCTTCCGTCCGTTCCAGGTCAACGGCGATCTGGTGGCATTGGCCGACCCGGATGCCGTTGTCCTGCACTGTCTTCCGGCCCATCGCGGACACGAGATCACCGACGACGTGATCGACGGACCGCAGAGCTTCGTGTGGGACGAGGCCGAGAACCGTCTGCACGCGCAGAAGGCCCTGTTGGTATGGCTGCTGGAGCGCTCGTGATCGGCGAGCGCGGCGCATGACGACCGCGACGAGGGCCGGACGGCAGGCGCGGATCGTGACGCTGCTGTCGTCACACTCCGTGCGCAGCCAGAGTGAGCTGGCCGCCATGCTGTCCGAAGAGGGCATCGAGGTCACGCAGGCCACCCTGTCGCGGGACCTCGAGGAACTCGGCGCCGTCAAGCTGCGCGGCGCCGACGGCGGTACCGGGGTGTACATCGTGCCGGAGGATGGCAGCCCCGTCCGCGGCGTGTCCGGCGGCACCGACCGGATGTCGAGACTTCTCGGCGAACTTCTGGTGTCCACCGATGCCAGCGGGAATCTCGCCGTGCTCCGCACCCCGCCCGGTGCGGCCCACTACCTGGCCAGTGCAATCGACCGCTCGGCCCTGCCCTACGTCGTCGGCACGATCGCCGGCGACGACACCATTCTGGTGGTGGCGCGCGAACCCATGACGGGTGCCGAGCTCGCCAGCACCCTCGAACACCTGCAGTAGCCCAAAGACTTCCAAAATCCCCCAGCCCAAAGGAGATTGAAAACATGTCCGAACGCGTCATCCTGGCGTATTCCGGTGGTCTTGACACCTCGGTCGCGA
The DNA here is from genome assembly GCF_040509115.1 of Mycobacterium sp. Lineage (GTDB taxonomy): Bacteria > Actinomycetota > Actinomycetes > Mycobacteriales > Mycobacteriaceae > Mycobacterium. Next base: position 95,996 of record NZ_JBEVLO010000267.1, read on the forward strand.
TCAGCTGGATCGGCAAGGAGACCGGCCGCGAGGTCGTAGCCGTGGCCATCGACCTCGGACAGGGCGGTGAGGACATGGAGGTCGTGCGCCAGCGCGCGCTGGACTGCGGCGCCGTCGAGGCGGTGGTGGTCGACGCCCGCGACGAGTTCGCCGAGGAGTACTGCCTTCCCACCATCAAGAGCAACGCGCTCTACATGGACCGCTACCCGCTGGTATCGGCGATCAGTCGCCCCCTGATCGTCAAGCATCTGGTGGAGGCGGCGCGCCAGCACGGTGGCGGCACCGTCGCGCACGGCTGCACCGGCAAGGGCAACGATCAGGTGCGCTTCGAGGTCGGATTCGCCTCGCTGGCACCCGACCTGGACGTGTTGGCTCCGGTCCGCGACTACGCGTGGACGCGGGAGAAGGCCATCGCCTTCGCCGAGGAGAACGCCATCCCGATCAACGTCTCCAAGCGGTCCCCGTTCTCGATCGACCAGAACGTGTGGGGTCGCGCGGTGGAAACCGGTTTCCTGGAACACCTCTGGAACGCGCCGACCAAGGACGTGTACGACTACACCGAGGATCCGACGGTCAACTGGAACTCGCCCGACGAGGTCATCGTCGGCTTCGAGAAAGGCAAGCCGGTCTCGATCGATGGGAGGCCGGTGACGGTGCTGGAGGCCATCGTCGAGCTGAACCGGCGCGCCGGGGCGCAGGGCGTGGGACGGCTCGACGTCGTCGAGGACCGGCTGGTCGGCATCAAGAGCCGCGAGATCTACGAGGCACCCGGCGCCATGGTGTTGATCACCGCCCACACCGAGCTCGAGCACGTCACGCTGGAACGTGAACTGGCCCGGTTCAAGCGGACCACCGACCAGCGCTGGGGCGAGCTGGTGTACGACGGCCTCTGGTACTCGCCGCTGAAGCGGGCACTCGAGACGTTCGTCGCCGACACACAGGAGCACGTGACGGGGGAGATTCGGATGGTGTTGCACGGCGGACACATCGCCGTCAACGGCAGGCGCAGCACGGAGTCTCTGTACGACTTCAACCTTGCGACCTACGACGAGGGCGACACGTTCGACCAGTCCAGCGCGAAGGGCTTCGTGCACGTGCACGGGCTGTCGTCGAAGATCGCGGCGCGCCGGGACCTGGGCGGCAAGTGAGCACCAACGAGGGTTCGCTGTGGGGCGGCCGATTCGCCGACGGTCCCTCCGACGCCCTTGCCGCGCTGAGCAAGTCCACGCACTTCGACTGGGTGCTGGCGCCGTACGACGTGAAGGCGTCGAAGGCCCACGCGCGGGTGCTGTTCCGCGCCGGACTGCTGACCGAGGAGCAGCGCGACGGCCTGCTGGCGGGATTGGACTCCCTCGGCGAGGACGTCGCCGACGGTAGCTTCGGCCCGCTGCCCAGTGACGAGGACGTGCACGGCGCCATGGAACGCGGCCTGATCGACCGGGTCGGCGGCGACCTCGGGGGTCGGCTGCGGGCGGGCCGGTCGCGCAACGACCAGGTGGCCACGTTGTTTCGGATGTGGCTGCGTGACGCCATGCGGGTGGTCGGCAATGCCGGGCTCGACGTGGTGGGCGCCCTTGCCATGCAGGCCGCGTCGCATCCCACCGAGATCATGCCGGGCAAGACGCACCTTCAGTCGGCGCAGCCGATCCTGCTGGCGCACCACCTGCTGGCCCACGCCCACCCCCTGCTGCGTGACGTCGACCGCATCGTCGACTGGGATGACAGGGCCGCAGTGTCACCGTACGGTTCTGGGGCCCTTGCCGGTTCGTCGCTGGGCCTCGATCCCGACGCGATCGCCGCGGATCTCGGCTTCACCGCCGCCGCCGATAATTCGATCGACGCCACCGCGGCCCGCGACTTCGCGGCGGAAGCCGCGTTCGTGCTGTCGATGATCGCCGTCGACCTGTCACGCCTGGCCGAGGACGTCATCCTCTGGAGCACCACCGAATTCGGCTACGCCGTCCTACACGACGCCTGGTCGACGGGCAGTTCGATCATGCCGCAGAAGAAGAATCCCGACATCGCCGAGCTGGCGCGCGGCAAGTCGGGCCGGCTGATCGGCAACCTCACCGGGCTGTTGGCGACGCTCAAGGCACAACCGCTGGCGTACAACCGGGATCTTCAGGAGGACAAGGAGCCGGTCTTCGACTCCGTCGGGCAGCTCGAGCTATTGCTGCCCGCGATGGCCGGTCTGATCGGCACGCTGCGGTTCGACACCGACCGGATGGCGGAGCTCGCACCGAAGGGTTACACGCTGGCCACGGACATCGCGGAATGGATGGTCCGCCAAGGTATCCCGTTCCGCGTCGCGCACGAGGCCGCGGGTGCCGCGGTGAAGGCGGCCGAGGCGCGAGGTGTCGGACTCGAGGAACTGGCCGACGACGAGTTGGCGGCCATCCATCCCGGCCTGACGGCCGAGGTGCGTGACGTGCTGACCATCGCCGGGTCGGTCAACTCCCGCGACGCTCGGGGTGGAACCGCGCCGGTCCAGGTGGCCAAGCAACTCGGCATCGTTCGCGACACCACCGACGAGCTTCGGATCCGCCTGCGCCCCTACATGCGTTAGTGCCCGCTGCCGCCGCAGCCCCGGGGCTAGTCGTCGGCCAAGGAGAGCCATTCCTCCTCGAGGGATTCCTTGCGGGCGATCACCTCGGCGAGCTCCGCATTGAGCTCGCCGAGTCGGACGTGGTCGGCGGCGGCGTCGGCCATCACCAGATGCAGCTTCGCGATCCGCTCGTCGAGTTTGCCGAGCTGATTCTCGATGCGGGACAGCTCCTTTCCCGTACGACGTTCACGGGCCGAGTCGGTCTCGCGACGCTCTCCGGTTCGCGCGGCCGACGTACTCTCGGCGGCGATGCGGTCAGCCAGGTACTGCTCGATGCCGCCGGGCAGGAGCACGCACCGGCCGGCGCCGGGCAGTGCGTACGTCACGTCGCTGACGCGTTCGAGGAAGTACCGATCGTGAGTAACCACGATCAGCGTGCCCGGCCAGCCGTCGAGGTAGTCCTCGATGACGTTGAGGGTGTCGATGTCGAGATCGTTGGTTGGCTCGTCGAGCAGCAACACGTTGGGCTCGTCGAGAAGTAGACGCAGGAACTGGAAGCGGCGGCGTTCGCCACCCGAGAGCTCCGAGACCCGGGTGGTCAGCTTGTCGCCGGTGAAGCCGAAGTCCTCGAGCAGGGTGGCCGTGCTGACCTCCTTGCCGCCGGCGAGCTCGGTGATCCGCTTCGCGTTCTCGACCGCGTCGAGGACGCGTTCGTCGCCGTCGATCTCGACCAGCGCCTGGCTGAGATAGCCGATGCGCAGGGTCTTCCCGCGTTTGACGGTGCCCGACGTCGGCTCGATCTCCCCGATCAACAGCTTGAGCAGCGTCGACTTACCGGTGCCGTTGACGCCGACGAGACCGATCCGCACGCCCGGTCCGATCGACCAGTCGAGCTTGTCGAGAAGGAGCTTGCCGCCCAACTCGAGCGTCACCCGGTGCAAGTCGAAGACGTCCTTGCCCAGACGCGCCGTGGCGAAGCGTTGTAGCGCAAGCGAATCCCGCGGTTCGGGCTCGTTGGCGATCAACTCGTTGGCGGCCTGGATGCGGAACTTCGGCTTCGAGGTCCGCGCGGGCGGCCCGCGCCGTAGCCACGCCAGCTCCTTGCGCATCAGGTTGCGTCGCCGGGCCTCGGTGCCCGCGGCGATGCGAGAACGTTCCGCCCTGGCCAGGACGTACGCCGCGTAGCCGCCTTCGTAGGCGTCGATGGTGCCGCCGTGCACTTCCCAGATGCGGGTGCAGACCGCGTCCAGGAACCACCGGTCGTGGCTGACTACGACCATCGTCTTGGCGGTCTGCTTGGAGAGGTGGCCTGCCAGCCAGCCGATGACCTCGACGTCGAGGTGGTTGGTCGGTTCGTCGAGCACCAGGACGTCGTGACCTGCGAGCAGGAGCGCCGCCAGCGCGACGCGGCGTCGCTCACCGCCGCTGAGGTTGCTCACCTCGCGGTCCATCGACACCTCGGTGAGTAGGTTCTCGACCACCGACCTGGTCTCCGCGTCGGCGGCCCAGATGTGATCGGCCTGCCCATGGACGATGACGTCGCGCACCGTTGCGTCGGGATGGAAGTCGTCGGACTGGTGGAGGTAGCCGACCGACAATCCGGACGTGTGCGTGACGCGACCCGAGTCGGGCGGTCGGGTCGCGGTCAGGAGCTGCAGCAGCGTGGTCTTGCCGTCGCCGTTGCGGCCGACGACGCCGATCGCCTCGCCTTCGTCGATGCCGAGGCTCACGCCGTCGAGGAGGGTGCGCGTGCCGTAGCCGACGGTCGCGCGCTCGAGGTTGATCAGGTTCGCCATCAGCCGCCGATCATAGGGTGCGACCGCCGCGGGGCTCCAAGGCTGCTGTGCCATGATTGCCACGGTTGGCTTCCGGGATGGCAAACCAGGGACGGCAGTCGCGCGGAAGGGGAGCGTCGTGGTTGACCTTTCGGCAATCACCGGGCCGGTGGGCCGGTTGGTGGCAACGGCACAGAACGGTCTCGAGGTGCTGCGCTACGGCGGGCTCGAAACCGGCGCGGTGCCGTCACCGTTCCAGATCGTCGAGAGCGTGCCGATGTACCGGCTGCGCCGCTACTTTCCGCCGGACAGCAGGCCGGGCGCCAAGCCAGCCGGGCCGCCGGTACTGATGGTCCACCCGATGATGATGTCGGCCGACATGTGGGACGTGACGCGCGCCGAGGGCGCGGTCGGAATCCTGCACCAAGCGGGCATCGACCCCTGGGTCATTGACTTCGGCTCGCCGGATCGGGTCGAGGGTGGCATGCAGCGCAACCTCGCCGACCACGTGATCGCACTCAGCGAAGCCATCGATACCGTGAAGAAGGTCACAGACCGCGACGTCCATCTCGCTGGTTACTCCCAGGGCGGGATGTTCGCGTATCAGACCGCTGCGTATCGACGGTCCAAGGACCTGGCCAGCATCGTCGGGTTCGGTTCGCCCGTCGACACCCTGGCCGCGCTGCCGATGAATCTGCCTGCCGGACTGGCGGTCGGCGCGGCGGACTTCATGGCCGACCACGTCTTCAGCCGCATCGACATTCCCGGCTGGCTGGCACGCGCGGGTTTCCAGATGCTCGATCCCATCAAGACGGCGCAGTCGCGCATCGACTTCGTGCGCCAGCTCCACGACCGCGAGGCCCTGCTGCCGCGCGAGCAGCAACGGCGCTTCCTGGCCTCCGAGGGGTGGATCGCGTGGTCGGGCCCGGCGATCGCCGAGTTGCTGAAGCAGTTCATCGCGCACAACCGGATGATGAGTGGCGGGTTCGCCATTCGCGGCGACCTGGTCACGCTCAGTGACATCGACTGCCCGGTTCTGGCGGTCGTCGGCGAGGTCGACGACATCGGTCAGCCCGCGTCGGTGCGAGGCATCAAGCGGGCCTCGCCGCAGGCAAATGTCTACGAATACCTGATCCGCACAGGGCATTTCGGGCTCGTCGTCGGGTCAAAGGCGGCGACGCAGACGTGGCCGACGGTGGCGGCGTGGGTGAAGTGGATCTCCGGTGACGGCGACATGCCCGAAGGCGTTCTCCCGATGGCGTTGCAGCCCACCCAGACCAACGAGACCGGCGTGCCACTGGCATCGCGCATCGCACACGGTGCGGGCGCCGCGGCGGAGATGACGTTCGGCGTCGCCAAGGCCGCCGGATCGGCCGTCGTGGCGGCCAACAAGTCGGCCCGTGCGCTGGTCGTCGAGACGGCGCGCACCCTGCCCCGCCTGGCGCGGCTCGGTCAGATCAACGAGCACACCCGCATCTCGCTCGGCCGCATCATGAGTGAGCAGGCGCGGGCGACGCCGGAGGGCGAGTTCCTGCTGTTCGACGGGCGCGTTCACACCTACGAGGCCGTGGACCGCCGCATCAACAACGTCGTGCGTGGCCTCATCGACGTCGGCGTGCGGCAAGGTGCGCACGTGGGAGTGCTGATGGAGACCAGGCCCAGCGCGCTGGTCGCGATCGCCGCGCTGTCCCGGCTCGGCGCGGTGGCCGTCCTGATGCCACCCGACGCGGACCTCACGGAGGCCGCCAGGATCGGCTCGGTCTCCGACGTCATCGCCGACCCCGTCCACCTCGATGCCGCTCGCAAGCTGCCGTTGCGCGTGCTGGTCCTCGGCGGCGGCGAGGCACGAGATCTGGATCTCGCCGCCGACGACGACGTCGTCGACATGGAGAAGATCGATCCCGACGTCGTCGCGCTGCCCGGCTGGTATCGGCCGAACCCTGGCCTCGCCAGGGACCTGGCGTACGTCGCGTTCGCCACGGTCGGCGGCGAGCTCGTCGCCCGCCAGATCACGAACTTCCGGTGGGCGCTGTCGGCGTTCGGGACTGCCTCTGCGGCCAACCTCGGCGGCGGCGACACCGTCTACTGCCTGACCCCCCTGCATCATCAGTCCGGGCTGCTCGTCAGCCTCGGCGGCGCGGTGGTCGGCGGTACCCGCATCGCGCTGTCCCGCGGGCTGCGCCCCGACCGGTTCGTCCACGAGCTGAGGCAGTACGGCGTGACGGTGGTGTCCTACACGTGGGCGATGCTGCGGGAGGTCATCGACGATCCGGCGTTCTCGCTGCGGGGCAACCATCCGGTCCGGCTGTTCATCGGTTCGGGCATGCCGACCGGGTTGTGGAAGCGCGTCGAGGAGGAGTTCGCGCCCGCCCACGTCGTCGAGTTCTTCGCGACCACCGACGGCCAAGCCGTGCTGGCCAACGTGTCGGCCGCGAAGATCGGCAGCGAGGGCAGGCCACTGCCCGGCGGCGGCCAGATCGAGTTGGCGGCCTACGACGCCGTCGACGACCTGATCCTCGAAGACGAGCGCGGGTTCGTCCGACTCGCGGGCCCGAACGAGGTCGGCGTGCTGTTGGCCCGCCCGCGCGGGCCGGTGGATCCGACGGCGTCGGTGAAGCGCGGCGTCTTCGCACCTGCGGACACCTGGGTGTCGACGGAGTACCTGTTCCGCCGCGACGACGACGGTGACTTCTGGTTGGTCGACACCCGGCGGTCCGTGATTCACACCGCTCGGGGACCCGTCTACGGCGCCACGATCAACCACGCCGTCGGACGGATCGGCGCCGTCGACCTCGCGGCCACCTACCGCGTCGAGGTCGACGGCCGGGAGCTCGCCGTCACGGCGATCTCATTGAGCCCCGGCGGCAGCGTGCCGACCGCAGACCTCGACGCGGCGCTCGCGACGCTTCCGGTCGGGAGCCCGCCGGACATCGTGCACGTGACCGAGATGAGGCTCAGCGCGTCGTACCGGCCGCTGCTTGGCCCGCTGCGCGCCGCGGGGATTCCGAAGCCATCCCGCCACGCCTGGTACCTCGACGAGGAGACGGGCGGGTACAGGCGGCTGACCGCTGCCGTCCGCGCCGAGCTCGGGGGCGTGACCCAGACGAGTGACGCGAGTGAGGCGAGTGGCCAGACGTGAATGGGGTGCCCCAGTCGCGGCGCTTTGTTAGGCTCCCGCTGGCGGCACGCGGCCGCTAGGGTCGGGGAACCCTGCACGATGGAGGATTGATGGGATCGCAGTCCAGCAAGACGACCGGCTGGCGTCGTGCGGTCACAGGGGCCGTGGCCAGCAGTGCGCTGGCCGCCGGGCTCCTGATCGGCACCGGCGTCGGCACCGCCAACGCGGACGTCCTCGACGACATCTACCAGCAGTACGACACCGGTTCCGCCGGCGGCCAGGTCTCGAAGCTCATCCACACCGCGATGAAGCTGCGCGCCCTTGGCTACGTCCCCTCCAAGGGCAACATCACCGACCTTCAGGCCGCGATGGAGAAGCGCCCCAACCAGGTGCCGATGATCACCGCCCTCGAGCAGACGGTGGCGTATCAGAAGCGCAATCAAGCCCGAGGGGCGGCAGCGGGCGGTGGCCCCGTGCTGAACCCGCAGACCATCCCGGGCGGCAACATGCCCGGCTACGGCATCGATCCGAATCAAAACGGCACCATTCAGATTCCGCTCGGCTGAGTCGTGCTCGACCGCAAGCTTCGAAGCATCCTGGTGTGCCCGGAGGACCGCGGCCCGCTTCTTCTCATCGGTGACCGGCTGTACAACCCGCGGCTGCGACGTGCATATCGGATCGAGGCGGGTGTGCCCGTGCTGTTGATCTCCGAGGCCGAGACCGTGACGGACGACGCCGAACACGAGGCGCTGCTGGAGCGGGCCGAGCC
>NZ_JBEVLO010000268.1:0-7201 GCF_040509115.1 Mycobacterium sp.
TCTCGGAAGGCGCGGCTGATCGAGGCGACCGGCTTCTTCTCGCTGATGGTGGAGCGCGTCGAGCCGACCGTCCGTTACGTGGCGGTCGACGGTGCGGTCAGCAGCATCGAGCCAGGAACCGACGCGCACCTGGAGGAGATCACTCGACGCTACCTCAGCGGTGACGCCGCCGACAGGTATCTGGAGTTTGCGCGCAGGGAACTCGGTGCACACGTCGTGATCACCATGAAGCCGGAGAATTGGCTGTCGTCCGACATGGGTTCGTTCTGACGAGCGGCCGCAAAATCCCCTGACAGCCGCGCCTCAGGGGATCTTGCGACTCCTCGCAAACCTACGTCAGCGACGCAGGCGGCTCGAAGCGCTCGCCATAGCGGGCGGCCAGCTCCTTGGCGCGGGCGACGAACGCGTCCTTGCCGGTGCCAAGCGGACCCTGGTATCCGACGATGAACTGCGCGGAGCCGCCGGTCCACGGCGGGAAGCCGATGCCCATGATCGAGCCGATGTTGGCGTCCGCGGTCGTCGTCAGCACGCCCTCGTCGATGCACTTCTGCGTCTCGAGCGCCTCGGCGAACAGCATGCGGTCGATCATGTCCTGCAGCGGCAGGTCCGTCGTGCCGGAGTTGAAGGTCTCCTTCAGCCCCGGCCATAGCCCGACGCGCTTGCCGTCGGCGTAGGAGTAGAAGCCTGCACCCTTCAGCCGCGATGGCCGCCCGATCTCGATCATCTTCTCCACGACCGCCTCGGCCGGATGCGGCTCGTACGTGCCGCCTGCGTCCTCGATGCCCTTGCGGCTGGCGACCGCGATCTTGTGCATCAGCTCGAGGTTGAGCTCGTCGGACAGCTGCAGCGGGGGCGCCGGGTAACCGGCCTGGCTACCTGCCTGCTCGATGCTGGCGGGCACGACGCCTTCGCCAAGCATGGCGAGCGCCTCGTTGACGAAGGTGCCGATGACGCGGCTGGTGAAGAAGCCGCGGCTGTCGTTGACGACGATGGGGGTCTTGCCGATGGCCAGCGTGTAGTCGAACACGCGCGCCAGTGCCTCGTCAGAGGTCTTCTCCCCCTTGATGATCTCGACGAGCGGCATCTTGTCGACCGGGGAGAAGAAGTGGATCCCGATGAAGTCCTCTTGGCGTTTCACCCCCGCCGCGAGCCCGGTGATCGGCAGCGTAGAGGTGTTGGACCCGAGTAGTGCGTTCGGCTCGACGATGTCCTCGATCTCCTGGAACACGGAGTGCTTCAACTCGACCGACTCGAAGACGGCCTCGATGACGAAGTCGACGCCCTTGAAGTCGTTGGGATCTGCGGTCGGGGTGATCCGGGCCAGCAGGGCGTCGCTGCGCTCCTGCGTGGTCTTGCCACGCTCGAGCGCCTTGGCCTCCAGCTTCTCGGAGTAGCCCTTGCCCTTCTCGGCGGCTTCGATGCTGACGTCCTTGAGCACGACGTCGAAGCCGGCCTTGGCCGAGACGTAGGCGATGCCCGCGCCCATCATGCCCGCGCCGAGCACGCCGATCTTGGTGATCTGCTGCTTGGCGATGCCGTCGGGACGCGAGCCTCCGCCGTTGATCGACTGCAGGTCCAGGAAGAACGCCTGGATCATGTTCTTCGACACCTGGCCGGTGACCAGCGAGGTGAAGTAGCGGCTCTCGATGCGGCTGGCGGTGTCGAAGTCGACCTGAGCGCCTTCGACGGCGGCGTCGAGGATGGCGCGCGGCGCGGGCATCGGTGCGCCCTTGAGCTGCTTCTTCAGCAGCGCGGGGAACGAAGGAAGAATGCCTGCCAGCGCGGGGCTACTTGGGGTGCCGCCGGGCATCTTGTAGCCCTTGGCATCCCACGGCTGGGTGTGGGCCTCGGGGTTGGCCTTGATCCACGCCTTGGCGGCGGGCACCAATTCCTCGACGCTGCCGACCAGTTCGTCGACCAGACCCGTCTCGAGTGCCTTGGCGGGCTTGAACCGGGTGCCCTGGCTCAGGATCTCCATGAAGGCCTTCTGGATCCCGAACATGCGCACGGTGCGGGTGACGCCGCCGCCGCCGGGGAGCAGGCCGAGGGTGACCTCGGGCAGGCCGATCACCGAACCCTTGACGTCGGCGGCGATGCGGTGGTTTGCGGCCAGCGCGATCTCAAGGCCGCCACCGAGGGCGGCACCGTTGATGGCGGCGACGACGGGTACTTCGAGCTTCTCCAGCTTGCGCAGGTCGGCCTTGACGGTCTCGACCATGTCGAAGGCCTCGCCCGCGTTCTCGGGGCCGAGCTTGATCATGCCCTTGAGGTCACCGCCTGCGAAGAAGGTCTTCTTGGCGCTGGTGATGACGACGCCGGTGATCGAATCCTTTTCGGCTTCAAGGCGTTCCACGGCCTTGGCCATGGACTGCTGGTAGTGCTCGTTCATCACGTTGGCCGAGCCGGTCGGGTCGTCCAACGTCAGCGTGACGATGCCGTCGGCATCCTTGTCCCATTTGATCGTGTTCTCTACTGTTGCCATTTCTAGGCCTCAAACCCTCTCGATGATGGTGGCGACGCCCATGCCGCCGCCGATGCACAGGGTGATCAGCGCGCGGCGGGCACCGCGGCGCTCGAGCTCGTCGACCATGGTGCCGGTGATCATGGCGCCGGTGGCGCCCAGCGGGTGGCCCATCGCAATGGCGCCACCGTTGACGTTGAGCTTCTCGTCGGGGATGTTCAGGTCCTTCTGGAACTTCAGCACCACCGACGCGAAGGCCTCGTTCAGCTCGAACAGGTCGATGTCGTCGACGGTCAGGCCTGCGCGGTCGAGCACCTTCTTGGTGGCAGGCGTGGGGCCGGTCAGCATGATGATCGGGTCGGAGCCGCTGGTCGCGGTCGCGACGATGCGGGCGCGCGGGGTCAGCCCCTGGGACTGGCCTGCGGCTTCGGACCCGACGAGCACCAGGGCGGCGCCGTCGACGATGCCGGAGCTGTTGCCGCCGGTGTGGACGTGGTTGATCTTCTCGACGGCGTGGTACTTCTGCAGCGCCACGTCGTCGAAGCCGCCCATCGCGCCGAGGCCTTCGAAGGCCGACTTCAGCTTGCCGAGGCTCTCCAGGGTGGTGCCGGGTCGCATGTGCTCGTCGTGGTCGAGGATGACCAGACCGTTCTGGTCCTTCACCGGCACGACGGACTTGGCGAAGTAGCCGCCCGACCATGCCGCGGCGGCCTTCTCCTGCGAGCGCACGGCGTAGGCGTCGACGTCGTCGCGTGAGAAGCCCTCGATGGTGGCGATCAGGTCGGCGCCGATGCCCTGCGGCACGAAGCCGAGGCGGTAGTTGGTCTCAGGGTCGGTGGCCCAGGCGCCGCCGTCGGAGCCCATCGGGACGCGACTCATCGACTCGACGCCGCCGGCGATCACCAGGTCGTCCCAGCCGGAGCGGACTTTCTGCGCGGCCGTGTTGACGGCCTCCAGGCCGGAGGCGCAGAAGCGGTTCAGCTGGAAGCCGCCGGTGGTCTCGGGCAGCTTGGCCACCAGCGCGGCGGTGCGGGCGATGTCGCCGCCCTGGTCGCCGACGGGCGAGACGACGCCGAGGATGACGTCGCTGATCAGGTTCTCGTCGAGGTCGGGGTGGCGTGAGCGCAGCTCGTCGATCAGTCCGACGACGAGGTTGACGGGCTTGACCTCGTTGAGCGAGCCGTTGCGTTGCTTACCGCGTGGCGTGCGGATGGCCTCATAGATGAAGGCTTCTTCGGACATGGTGAATTCCTCTTCTTCAGATCGGGTCCCCAATTAGTCGCGAGCCTAACAGCCTCTCCCAACCGGGTGGTTGGGAGGTTGCTCACGTTCAGGGTCGACCGAGGGCGTCGAGGATCACCCGAGGGTCACGCCGAGAGCCGCTCCGCCGCCTCGGCCAGCGTCGGGTAGTCGGTGTATCCGGCCGGGCCCGGCGCGTAGAAGGTCGCCACGTCCGGCTCGTTGAGCTCGGCACCCAGCTTGAGCCGGTCGATGAGGTCGGGGTTGGCCAAGAACGCCCGACCCACGGCTGCGGCGCTGATGACGCCCCACTCGGCCAGTTCTTCGAGCTGGCAGAACCGCGACTCCCGGTCGCGACCGGTGTTCAGGACGACGGACCCGGGCCAGACCCCGCGCAGCGCTCCGAACGCCGGGGCGTCGGGGTCGATCAGCAGGTGCAGGTAGGCCAGGCCAAGCGGCGCGATCCGTTCCAGCAGCGCCTCGTAGGTGCTCACCTTGTCGTCTTCCCGCATGTCGCCTGCGGTGTTCCCCGGCGAGATCCGCAGACCCACTCGAGCGGCACCGATCTCGGCGGCAACGGCTTCGACCACCTCGGCGGTCAGACGGGCCCGGTTCTCCGGTGAGCCGCCGTAGGCGTCGGTGCGCTGGTTGACGACGTCGGAGGAGAACTCGTGGAGCAGATAGCCATTGGCGCCGTGGATCTCCACGCCGTCCATGCCTGCGTCGATCGCCCGACGCGCTGCCACGCGGAACTGGTCGACGATCGACCCGATCTCGGGCACCGTCAACGCCCGCGGCACCGGGAGGGGCTGCTTGCCCGACGGGGTGTGGGTCAGCATGTCGGCGGCGATGGGCGACGGCCCGACGACCTCGAAGCCGCTGATCTCGGGGTGGGCCATCCGACCGACGTGCCAGAGTTGGACGAACATCTTGCCGCCCTCGGCGTGCACGGCCGACGCGATGTCGGCCCACGCCTCCTGGTGCCGGTCGGTGTAGATGCCGGGGGTGTGCATGTACGCCCCGTTGGCTTGCTCGCAGATTGCGGTCGCCTCGCTGATGATCAGGCCTGCCGCAGCGCGCTGCGAATAGTACTGCGCGGCAAGCACCGATGGTGTGCCGTCACCGTCGGCCCGCGATCTGGTCAACGGCGCCATGAAGATCCGGTTCTTGGCGAACGTCTCGCCAACCTGGATCGACTTCAACAGGGTCGCATCGTCCTCGAGCTTGAAGGTCACGTCGCCGTCAGCGTCGTGGGGCCGCAGTTCATTCCCGGCCCGAGCTGATCAACTGTGTGTTGCGGTGCGGCGTCTCCACCGAGATGACCGAGAACATCACGATGTTCTGATCCCGGTGCGGGTCCAGCAGGGAGTCACACGCCAGCGTCAGATGACCCAGTTCGGGGTGCTCGAGCCGCTTGATCATGTGGGTCGAGGTGACGACGGTGGCGTCGTCCCAGAGTTCGGCGAACTCCGCGCTTCCGGCGAGCAGGTCGGAGATCAGCTCCCTGGTCCGACGGTCGCGGGGATAGCGGGCCGCGGTGGCCCGCAGTTGGCCCGCCACCATCCGCGAGAATTGGTCTGCATCGCTCATGCCGTAGTGCCTCGGCACCTCGGCGCTCGGGAGGAAGTGGCGTCGCGCCACGTTGCGCTCCCGCTGCGGCAGGGCACCGAAGTCCTCCATGAGGACGACGGCCTCGGCGTTCCAGGCAAGAACGTCGAAGCGCGCGCTCAGCACGATGGCCGCAGTACTGCCCAGTCCCTGCACCAGTTTCGCAACGCTGGGGGTGACCTCGGTGCTTGGTTCGGTCCCCAAGGGCACGGGGCGGCCTGCGAGTTGGAACAGATGTCGTCGCTCGTCGTCATCCAGGCGCAGCGCATCGGCTATCGCGCCGACCACCTGCTCGGAGGGGCCGCCTCCGCGGGCACGTTCCACGTTGGTGTAGTGCTCGATCGAGATATGGGCCAGCCCGGCGACTTCGGAACGTCGCAGCCCCGTGGTGCGGCGCCCCTCCAGGCTGAATCCGAACTCACGTGGGTCTCGACTCTCCCGCACCGCTCGCAGGAATCTGCCTGCCGACTCGCCGTCCATCCTTCGATAGTGGCACGACCTCACTGCGACGGGGGCCCCGGCGATCACCAGGCGACGAGCTCACCGGCGTCGCTGAAGAACTCGCCGGTGGACGTCTCGGCGGCGAGCGCCAGCGCGACGATGCCTGCCGCACCTTCGGCGGGGTCGCCGGCACCCGGGGTGGGGCGGCCCTGACTGAGTCCGGTGGCTCGATATCCCGGGCTCACCGAGAGTACCGAAATGTGCTCTGCCGCAAGCTCCTTGGCGTACAGCACGGTGAGCATGTCCAGCGCGCTCTTCGACGCCTGGTAGGCGGCGACTGCAACCGACGAGTACGCCCAGTCGGGGTCGTTGACAAGGCGCGTCGACCCCAGTTCGCTCGAGACGTTGAGTATCCGCGGCCGCACCGACGCCCGCAACAACGGCAACATGGCATTGGTGAGTGCAGTGACCCCGGCGACGTTGGTATCGAAGGTCGCCAGCATCGACTCGCGACTCACCTCGGAGGCCGGAAGCCCGTCACCCACGATCGCGGCGTTGTTGATCAGGACGTCCAACCGACCGTAGGTGTCGGAGACACGAGTGGTCACCTCGGCGATGGTGGCGTCGTCGGTGACGTCGAGGGTGACCGGGTCGACGTCGAGACCTTGCGCGGCCAATTCCCCTGCGGCGGCTGATCCCCGCGCCGGATCGCGGGATCCCAGCAGGACGCGCGCCCCGGCGCGGGCAAGTTGCTGCGCCACGTGGAAGCCGATACCGGCATTGGCTCCGGTCACGAGAACGATGGTGTTGTCATCTTTGGTCATGACTCGATCACACCGCACCCGGCCCCCGATGGGGAGGTAGAAGCTATACCACCATGACGGGAATGGGCGACCCTCAGATCAGGATCGACAGGGGGTTCTCGATCCGTCGGGTGAACGCCGCCATCCACTGCGCGGCGACCGCGCCGTCGATGACGCGGTGGTCGGCCGACAGCGTGACCGTCATGACCGTGGCGGCGCTCAGCTCGCCGTCGACGACGACGGGACGCAGCGTGGCGCCTCCCACGGCGAGGATGCCGGACTGCGGCGGATTGAGGATCGCCGAGAACTCACTCACCCCGTACATCCCGAGATTGGACACCGAGAAGCTGCCGCCCTCCAGTTCCTGCTGCTTGAGTCGACCCTCGCGGGCGCGTTGCGCCATGTCGGCGACGGTGGCCGCCACGACGGACAGCGGCATCGTGTCCACTCCCGTCAGCACCGGCGTGAGCAACCCACCGTCGACCGCCACGGCGACCGCGATGTCGACGCGGTCGAACCTCCGCAGGGACGTCTCATTCCAGATCGCGTTGGCATCCGGCACCTCGACGAGCGCTCCCGCGACGGCCTTCAGCACGAAGTCGTTGAGCGAAACCTTCACCGACGCAGCCTCGTTGACCGAGCGGCGCAG
>NZ_JBEVLO010000269.1:0-4500 GCF_040509115.1 Mycobacterium sp.
GCCCTGAACATCGCAGCTCCCGATGAAGGCAACCTCCACATGCTGGCCCATATTGCGAATCCAGATCAGAAGCAGGAATATCTTGATCCGCTCGCCCGAGGGGAGGTCCGTTCCGCGTTCGCGATGACCGAACCGGCTCCCGGCGCCGGATCGGATCCGTCGGCGCTTTCCACGCGCGCAGTCCGGGTTGCGGGAGGCTGGCGGATAAGCGGGCGCAAGTGGTTCATCACCGGCGCTGACGGAGCCGGGTTCTTCATTGTTTTCGCAAGGACGTCGGGTGAGCCTGGCCAGCGCGGAGGGGCCACGATGTTCCTCTCCCCTGCCGATGCCGATGGCATCCGGATCGGTAGGCACATAAGCACATTGGATAGGTCGATGATCGGCGGGCACTGCGAGGTTTTCTTCGACGATCTATTCGTTTCCGATGCGGGGGTGCTGGGCGAGGTCGACCGGGGATTCGACTACGCGCAGGTAAGGTTGGGGCCCGCGCGCATGACCCACGTGATGCGTTGGCTGGGGGCAGCGCGCCGTGCACATGACATCGCGCTGGACCACGTGGCCTGTCGCGAGGGGTTCGGATCCAAGATTGGTGACCTCGGCATGGTGCAGAAGATGGTGGCCGATAACGAGATCGACATGGCAGCATCTCGGGCCTTGTTGATCCGCGCATGCTGGGAGCTCGACCAGGGTGCTCCTGCCTCCGATGCGACATCCATCGCGAAAACCTTTGCCTCCGAGGCGATCTTCCGTATCGTGGACCGCAGCATCCAGATGTGCGGCGGTCTCGGCGTCTCCGATGATTTACCGCTGGCGCGGCTTTCTCGGGAAGTGCGGCCATTCCGCGTTTATGACGGACCGTCAGAAGTCCACCGATGGGCTATCGCCAAACGCGCAGTAGGCGCCGCCAAACGCGCCGCCCAGGACCGTCCATGAGTCTGCCGGGGATGAATACAGCCGCCCTCAGGGACTATCTGATCGGGGCAGGAATCGATGTCTGCGGCGAGTTGACGGCGGATTTGATCAGCGGTGGCCGATCGAATCTGACTTTTCGGGTCAGTGACGGCGTCACGGCTTGGGTCGTGCGCCGTCCGCCGGTACGGGGGATAACCCCCTCGGCGCACGACATGGGCCGCGAATACATCGTGGCGAGTGCCCTCCAAGGCAGCGCCGTGCCGGTCGCGAAGACCGTGGCCTTCGACGCCGAAGGCACTGCGTTCGGCGTTCCGATGACGGTGGTGGAGTTCGTCGACGGGGTCGTCATTCGCGATCAGACCGAGTTGGCCGATTTGAGCGACGAGCAGGTCGACGCCAACGCCTCAGCCATCGTAAAGGTGCTGGCCGCCCTACACGCCGTGCCCTACGACCAGATCGGCCTCGGCAAATTTGGGCGGCCCTGCGGGTTCCTCAGCAGGCAGGTGAACCTGTGGGCACGCCAATGGGAGCGGGTGCGGACCCGCGACCTACCCGATGTCGCCACGATGCACACCGCTCTGGCCCAAGCCGTTCCACCCGCGTCGGATGCGTCGATCGTGCACGGCGACCTACGAATTGACAACACCATCGTCGATTCGTCCGATCCGACGGTGGTCCGGGCCGTGGTGGATTGGGAGATGTCGACCATCGGCGATCCCCTCACCGACATTGCATTGATGTGCGTGTATCGAGACCCGCTGTTCAATCTGGTGCTGGGCACGCAGGCGGCGTGGACTAGTCCGAGGCTGCCGTCGGCCGACACCCTCGCGCACCGCTACGCCATCGCGTCAGGCCGCGATCTCTCTAACTGGAACTTTTACCTTGCGCTGGCGAACTTTAAACTCGGGGTCATCAGCGAAGGGATCACTCATCGCGCGCTACAGGGTTCCGATGCCGGCGACGGAGCAATGCGTGCCGCTGATGCGGCGCCGGAATTCATTGCCGCCGGGTTGAGAGTGCTGCGGAACCCGTAGCGATTCGGTGCTCGGCGCTATTAGATGGTGGACTTCAGTCCGCGCAGCAACAGATCCAACATTGTGTTCAACTCGTCGTCTGCACCGAATCGCACGTCGGGGGGCGCGCCTTCGGGAAGCCGGCCGACGGCAAGAAGTGTCTCCCTCGATGCGCTGCCAAACTACGTGGACTCGTTGAGGTCCTCGTCGCGAGTGCCGGTGCCAACGCGAAGACCGACATCCCAAGGAAGACCGGACTGCAGGCTCGGGTAGATTCCGCCGGCGAACCGTCGCGTCGACGTGGCGGTCGCACAACCCGACGCTATTGCCGCTGCCGAGTGCTGGCTGGCCTCCTAGTCGTGCCCACGAAGGCTCTCGCGTGCCTGGATCATTGCGGCGAGCCGCTGCTCCATCTGTTCGCGAGTGTAGATGTCTGCAGTGGTCGCCGCGCCGGCGTCGTAGTCGGCGATGCGTTGGCGTTGCCCCGCGATCTCGGCATCCAACTTGGAGCCTGCCAAGTCTTTTGTCAGCAGATCCTGATCAACCCAGTCATCTTGTGGGAGTTGTTCGATGCGCTCTTCCATGTCAGTACGCTCCGTTTCGGTCAGGTACGTGGGAAGTGAAACAACTGCCGTGCATTGAGTTCGACCATTTGATGCACCTCCGAATCGGGGATGTCGATCATCACATCGTGGAGCCGTTTGCGGCTGTTGGGCCAGTTAGAATCCGAATGTGGGTAATCGCCTTCCCAGGTGATGTTGTCGATGCCGACGGAGTGCCGGTTTTCTAGGCCATGTTCGTCGTCGATAAAACATCCGAAAAGGTGCTGCCGGAACAGGTCTGACGGGCGCACCGTCTGATTGATGTTTTGATAATAGCGGTGTTTCTCCCACGTCAGGTCGAGGCGTTCCAACATGTAGGGCACCCACCCGATGCCCCCTTCAGACAGCGCGACCTTCAAGTTCGGGTGCCGGTGGAACACCGGTGAGAACAACAGATCGGCCGTCGCGTACATCGAGTTGCAACCGAACAGCGCGATCGTCACGGCGAACGGAGCCTCCGGCGCGGTGCTCGGAGCCTGACCGGAGGTGCCGAAATGCACGCACAACGGCTGTTGGGTTTCCTCGGCTGCTGAGAAGACTGGATCCCAGTGGTCAGTATGAAACGACGGCAACCCCAAGGGCGCCGGATTCTCCGGGAACGAAATCGCTCGCGACCCCTTCGCTGCGGTGCGATGGATCTCCTTGACTGACTCCGAAACCGACCACAGTGGCAGGATTGTCAACGGAATGAGTCGATCCGGTGCGGTCGGGCACCACTCGTCGAGCACATAGTCATTCCACGCCTGGACGGAAAGCAACGCCAGCTCAAGGTCATCGCCATCGAGGAATGCCGTGCCGGCGAACTTGGGAAACGACGGGAACGACAACGTGGCCTGGACCCCGTCGATATCCATGTCCGCGATCCGAGCCTTCGGGTCATAGCAGCCGGGCAGCATATCCTCATACCGGGTGGGCTCCAGCCCGTATTCCGCAGGCTTTTTTCCCGCTACCGCATTCAGTCCGATGTAGGGATAGATTCGGTCTTCGTAGCGCCATACCTGCGCTAACCGCTCCGAGGCGCCGATCCGTTGCTCGACGATCTGTGGGCCGCGCTCGACAAACTTCGACGGCAACCGATCTGTCCACAATCGGGGATGTTCGATCAGATGGTCATCGGTAGAGATGAGCTGCATATGGCTCTGCAAAGGCATGGGATGATTCACTTTCTCGATGCGACTGATAGTCATAATCGACGCATGAACGCGACTGTAACCGCTTCAGAGTATCAGACGTCCGCGGGTGATTAGAGACCGAGGTCACATTGAAGGTCAATGCCGCCGGCTGATCGGCCTGCTCAGTCACGGCGAAGCGTGGCACGCTCGGCATAGAGCCAGCGGTCGATGCCACCGACGGAGCCGAGGTCGGCGCCGAGAACCCGGCATTATCGGGTAGATCAGACGGGCTCACCGGCCGCGGATCACAGCCGCGAGTTGCGTCGGCGCATCGAGCATGACAAATGTTGCGCTGCCGTCGATCTCTTCGAGAGTGCCCCGCGGGAAGGCTGCGCGTAGGCGTTGGGCGTGCGCCAACGGAAAGAGTTTGTCGTTGACACCCCAGGCCAGACTGACAGGTTTGTCGAAGGCTTCGATAGCAGCAGCTGCCCGCAGTGTCAGCGCCGGATCCAGGGACGCGGTCACCGTGACCGCGTCACGTCGTGCCGCGGCGCTGGTGGCGAACGCTCCGAAGACTTCGCGTTGGCGCTCTGCTGTCGGCGGATGGCGACAGACGGCCTTGAGGAAAAACTTCTGCCCTGCTTCAGTGGCCAGCAACCGCAAAATCAGGCCGCCGACTGCCGAGCTCAGGCGGCAGAGTCTCACGATCTGAGCGAACGCGCCAGGCGGAAAGTGTTCATAGCTATCGCAATTGGTGAGAACGAGTCGTCCGATCCGCGACGTGTCCAGGCCGGGATCACCGAGAGCGGCCAGCACCAGACCGCCGCCGGTGTCGTTGGCCACCACCGTGACATCGGTCAG
>NZ_JBEVLO010000270.1:0-3583 GCF_040509115.1 Mycobacterium sp.
GTTCTGCCTCGGCTGATTTCGTTTCAGCGCCCGTAGAGCACCTTGGCGAGTCGGACGAGGACGTCCGTGGCCCAGCGGGGCTTCTGGAACGACAGCACTTTCACCGCGGGTGGCGCGAGCTGGCGCACGACCACCTTGGTCCGTGCGAATTCCTTGAGTCCCTCCTCCCCGTGGATGCGGCCGAACCCCGAGTCAGCGACACCGCCGAACGGTAACGACGGCATGGCAACGTACGGGATCATCGAATTCACCCCCACCATCCCCACCTGCAGCCGGGATGCGATGTGGGCTACGTTCCTTCGCCCGAAGACGGTGGCTCCCAGTCTCATTGACGAGGCATTCGTCAGCCGAACTGCGTCGTCGATGGACGTGACGGCGTTCACGACGAGCACCGGGCCGAACGTCTCCTCCGTCATCGCGACGCAGTGTTCGGGAACGTCGGCCAAGACGATGGGGTGAACGTATGGGGGCCTGACCGACTCGGGCCCTCCGACGACCACCCTGCCCCCGTCGGCCACCGCTGCCTTGACGTGCCGGTCGATGGTCGCAAGCTGCGCAGGCATGGTGATGGGCCCGAAAGAGGATCCGTCACCAGGACCCGGCACGAGGACCGCACATTGCTTACGCACGTTGTCCAGGAACTCCTCGACGACGTCGGCGACGACGTATGCGCGCTCGACCGCCGTGCACGCCTGCCCCGCATTGTTCATGGCGCCGAACACCGCGGCCTCGGCCGCCGCCTGCACGTCGGCATCGTCGTCGACGATAAAGGCGTCCTTGCCTCCACACTCCATCAAGACCGGGGTAAGGCGGTCAGCGCACTGCGCCATCACGCGTCGGCCCGTAGCCGTCGAACCCGTGAACGCAATCTTGTCGATGTCGGCGCCGCACAGCGCGGCACCCGTGGAGCCGTCCCCAGTCAGCAGGGCGAAGACCGGCTGCTCGGGAACGACTTCGCCGAACGCCTCGACCAGCCACTTACCGACACCGGGGCTGTACTCGCTCGGTTTGAAGACCACCGCATTCCCGGCGGCAAGTGCGTACGCAATCGACCCCATGGGCGTGAAGAGAGGAAAGTTCCACGGCCCGATCACTCCGACGACGCCAAGCGGCTCGTAATCGACGGCGGCGGAGTGGTTGGCCATCAGCATCCCCGGCGCGCGTCGCCGACGGCGCAACGTCCGTGCCGCGTGCTTACTCGACCAGTGCAGGTGATCCAACGCCACGACCACTTCGGCCTTGGCGTCGGACGGTGTCTTACCCGTCTCATTCGAGATCACCGTGGCAAGGTCGTCGATCCTCGACGCGATCACTCGACCCCATCCTCGGAGCCGCGAGCGTCGGCCGGCGTGTCCCAGACCAGCCCACCACTGCGCAGCGCCTCGGGCGTCGGCAACCACCTGGCCGACTGTCTCTTCGGTCGCGATCGGATAGTGCGCGATGGCAGATCCGTCGCGTGGGTCGAAGGACGTGAAGCGCGCGGCGCCGGAAGTGGGTGCCGCGGCAGATTTCGACGTCGTCAAAGTGTTCTCCTTCAAGTGTTCTCCTTCATGCGTTGATTCATTTGCGAGCCAGGTCGATCCGACGTAATACGAGCGCAGGATTCTCGGCCGGCACGCACCCATCCGAGGCCGATGGCCGCGTCAGCTCGGCAGGTGCGGGACCTTCAGCGGCATCATCGCGCCGGCGTCGACCACGTGTTGCGTTCCTGTGGTGTAGCGCGCGTCGTCAGATGCCAGGAACAGCACGACGTTGCTCAAGTCGCGGTCCTCGATCCAGGGCAACGGTAGGGCAGTATTGGCCTGCATGGCATTGGCGAACTGCTCTCCTCGGCGAAGCGCACCGCACGAGCGCGCCCCTGTCCGCGCGCCGCACCGGTGATGAACGCCGCCTTGCCCTCTAATCGAGCCATCTCTCTCGTCCTCCGTCCTGGAGCCCTGCCGCTCCCAGCATTTCGTGTCGGCTAGCACAGACCAGCCGTCGTGCGTCAGTCGTCTCGTGACTTCGATGAAACGTGTTGCAGCGGATTGCATCCCAACGACGTGTCCCAGGGGGACCCTTGACCCCCTCGGCGATCTGGTCTGCGGTCAGGTCTCGGAGCATGACCATGACGGTCACGCTGGTTTCCAGCGTCACCGGGCCCCAGCGCCGTGCTCGCACGCGGTCCTGACGACATCGAGCTTGCGGGGCAGCTCGTCGAAGCCTGTGGTGTCGGCTGCCGATGCCTGCGCGATGACGGTGGGGAAGACCTGCTCCACTCCCGTGCCGTACGAGAAGTTGGGAAGGTAGAGCCCAAGCCGAATCACGTTCCACGCCTTCCGTTACGGGTCGTCACACGACGCCACGCCGACCGACCCTACCGCCGCTGACGGGCCATCTCCCGATGCTGGCGCTGTCGAGCAAGACTGGTGGCACTCGGGGTTCGATGACATCCCACGTTGGCGCTCGCCTGCGCCCGTCTAGTCGGCACCCCGCGTCAGGTGTCTTCCAATGATCAGTCGTTGAATCTGGTTGGTGCCCTCGAAGATCTGCATGACCTTGGCTTCGCGCATGTACCGTTCGGCGGGAAAGTCCTTGGTGTATCCCACTCCCCCGAGTACCTGGACGGCATCGGTGGTGACCTTCATGGCCAGGTCGGTCGCGACGAGCTTGGCGATTGCCGCCTGCTGGGTGAACGGCAGCCCGCGGTCCTTGCGCCTGGCCGCCTGCAGGTACACCGAGCGGGCGGTCTCGACGGCAGCGGCCATGTCGGCCAGGAGGAATGACAGCCCTTGGAACTCGCCGATCACTCGGCCGAACTGGCGGCGTTGCTTGGCGTAGCCGACCGCGCAATCCAGGGCGGCCTGCGCCAGGCCCGTCGCGCATGCCGCGACGCACAGGCGTCCAGTGTCGAGTGCTTCCAGCGCCAGCCCCAAACCTCGGCCCTCGTCGTCGATTCGACGTTCCACGGGGATGTTCACCCCATCGAGGTGCAGCTGCGACGTCCGCGAACCCGTCAATCCCATCTTCGATTCCGGCGGGGCGGCGGCCAGACCATCGACGTCACCGGGGACCAGGAAGCAGCTGATACCGCGCGGACCATCGTCGGAGGTGCGCGCCATCAGCACGTAGAAGTCGGCGAGGCCGCCGTGGGTGATCCAGGCCTTCGTTCCGGTGACGACGTAGCGTTCACCATCGCGCACCGCGCGGGTGCGTAGAGAGCCTGCATCGGAACCGGCGTCGGGCTCGGACAGGCAGTACCCGCCGAGCTGCTCGCCCCCGATCATGTCCGGCAGCCATTGGTTGCGCTGCTCGTCGGTACCGTATTTCCACAGTGGATGGCAGCTGGCCCAGTGCACCGTGAGCCCCACCCCGATGGTGGCCCACGCCGTCGCGATCTCCTCGACCACCTGCAGGCTCACCTCGTCGGGTTGGCCTCCGCCTCCGAAGTGCTCCTCGTAGGGCAGGCCCAGGATTCCGAGCTTGCCGAGCAGCCGGAAGGTCTCGCGGGGAAACTCCTCGGCCGCTTCGGCGTCGGCAGCGCGGGGCGCCAGTTCCGATCGGCACACGTCGCGCACCATGTCCATCAGGTCGCGGGAGGTTT
>NZ_JBEVLO010000271.1:0-5977 GCF_040509115.1 Mycobacterium sp.
TCGCCACCGCGTGTGCCAGCCGGTCGTGGAACAACGCACGGTTGGCCAGCGACGTCAGGGGATCCCGCAGCGCCTGGTCCGTGACGGTGGCGAGCAGCCGTCGGTTCTCGGCGACGAACAGCAACTGGCGCACCAAGACCGTCACCATCAACAGCAGCACCGCCGCGATCACGGGCGCGGTCGCGTCACCGCTGAACAGGTACCAAACGCCAGGTACGACCGCGATGAGCAGCGGTACGTAGGGCACCCAGACGGCCGCATTGTCCGGCGCGCCCGCGGAGACGACGCCGTCGCGCCACCGCGCCCGCGCCGCGACGAGGGCGGCCGCTGCCATCAACATCAGCCCACCCGCCCAGAACATGTCGATGACATTGCCGCTGAGGTACGCGTTGTCGGCGTTCAGATACACGAACACGCTGTCGGCGATGGCCAGCACCGCGATCCCGATGGCCAGCAGGCCGATCGTCAGACGCTGCCCGGGACCGGACCGAGACAGCATCAGCAGTGCCATGGTGAGCAGCGCCAGATCGGCCAGCGGATAGAACACCGACAGCACGAAGGAGAAGGTGTCGGTGCCTCCGGCGGCCACCAGATCGTCGAGGCCGGCCACCCACGCCAGCACGAACAGCGAGCCCGCGACCAGCAGCCCGTCGAGTAACAGCCGCGCCGTCGTCGCCCTCGCATTGCCCAGTGGCAGCGCCACCAGGACCACGATCGTGCCGACGTAGTAGAAGAGGTAGCCGACGTCGGCCGGCGACGGGAACGGCACTTCGACGTCGAACCCCAGCTCGTACAGGCCCCAGATCGCATCACCGACGAACCAGCTCGACAGGGCGGCGGCCAACGCGACCCACGCCAGGCGTTGCCGTCCGGCGCTTGCGAGCGCAGCCAGGACGACGCAGACGATGGCAAACGCCTCGACCACCAGGCAACCCAGGTCGCTGACCCAGAGCACGACGTCCGGACCGCCCCACGCGAACAGCAGCCACAGGGCGTAGGCGACGTACAGCGCCACTCCGGCCCAGGCGATGGCCAGAATCCCCCGCTGCTTCACATGACTCCCAATGCGGCCGGCGCGACCGGCCAAACGACAAGGCCCGTACGGGACCGGTTGAGCAGTGTCGAGAAAAGCGTAAGGGACGACGGAACCGCGAGGGCGATCCTTTTGCGGTATCCGCCGTCGGTATCCGTCGTTAGCTGTTGCGCCGACGCCAGGAGTTACTCGTCGTCAGGATCCGACGCCGCGGCTCCATTCGCTCCAGCGTCGTCCTTCGCCTCGGCGTCCTTCTGAGCCCCTGCGGTGGCCTGCTTGGAACCATCGTCCGCCCCGGGGGTCGACTCGACCTGCTTTGGCTCTTCCTTCACCACGGTTGGGCTCTCGGGCTCCTTCGGCGGGTCCGTCGGTTCCGGAGAAACGATCGTCGGCGAGACCTCTTCTGCACCAAGCACTTCCGGAGACACCTGCGGTTCAGGCGCGGAACCGATCCCCTCCTGCTCCGCTGCGGGGGCCGCCTCGTCGACGACGACGCCAAGTTTGGCATCGTCCTCGATCGGCAGCAAGGCATCCGGGTCGGCGACGGGATCGAGCGTGGCATCGTTCGGCGAATCCGCGAGGCTGACCATCCTGGAGAATGCGAGCGTGTCGAGCCCCGACACGTCCGCCACGGCCGGCGGCGGAGGCTCCGTCGCCAGCGCAGTCGAGATGCCCAGCTGCGCGGCCTCGATGCCGTCGACGATCGCACCCGCACCGGCGGCGAGGGAGACGACGAAGGTCCTCGTTCCGTCGAGTGCGGCGTTGATGATGTTGCCGAGGTCGAGGGTCAACAGGGCAGCGACGAAGTCCTGCGTGCCCTGGATCAGTGCGGTCGTCACCCCGTTGCCAGCGGTTAGAAAGCCGTTGATCACGTCGATGAACGCCTGTGGCACCGCAGCCTGCAACGCCGTCTGCACGACACTTGCCTTCTGGTTGCGCCAGATCAGCGAGTCCAGCAGCGGTTGTCCGACGGCGATCACCGAATCACGGACGGCGGATGCGAACGTGTCGAAGGCACCGACGAAGTCGAGGGCCAGCACCTGCTGCACGATCTCGACCGTCACCCCAGGGATCGATAGCAGCGATTGCGCCAGTCCAACACCGGATTTCGCGAAGCCGCCGAGGTAGACCACCCAGTTCTCGGCCCAGTTCGCGATCTGCTGCCGCACGATTGGCAGGGTGATGATGTAGGGAAGGTCCAGCGCCGCGAGTTCGAATTGCGGCAACGCGGCAGTGGTCGCGGCCCGCACGTCGATCCTCGGCATGGCAGGCGCGACCGGGCTGATCGGGGCGATCGCCATCGCGCCCGCGCCCACGAGCGCGACTCCCGTGGTGAACCACGGTCGTATCGAAGCTTCCATGTGCAAACCACCCCGTCCTAGTTATTGACGAACGCGACAGTAACGCGAGGCGTCGTCGTGGCGTGGCTGAACGAACATCTGGTGACCCCGCGCACACCCCCGCAAAGGTCCCGTAAAGAAGCGGACGGCCCGCCGTCAAGAAACCGTAAGGGACCACGTATTGCCTGGTAGGCGGTCCTACCGTCGACGACATGGAAGTCATTGTGTTCGTGCTGCTGACCATCGCAGTCTTCGCGCTGCTCGGCGTGATTCAAAGGACGTTCGAGCGATGAGCTACGCCAACCTGGTCGGCCTCGTCCTCGCCATCCTGCTCGCGGTCTTCATGACCGCCGCGCTCATGTTCCCGGAGAGGTTCTAGTGTCGACTCTGTCTTCTGGCACGGCGGGAGTCGTCTTCCTCGCCACGCTCATTCTGGCGCTCGTCGCGGTGCACGCGCCGCTCGGCGACTACATGTACCGGGTCTACAACTCGGACAAGCACTCCCGCGTCGAGCGGGCCATCTACCGCGCCATCGGCGCCGACCCCGCCTCACAGCAGAGCTGGGGCGGCTATGCCCGAAGCGTGCTGGCCTTCTCCGCGGTCGGCATCCTGGCGCTGTTCGCCTTCCAGCTGCTGCAGGGCAAGCTACCTCTGCACCTCAACGAGCCGGGCACCGAGATGACCCCGGCGCTGGCGTGGAACACCGCCGTCAGCTTCGTCACCAACACCAACTGGCAGGCCTACTCGGGTGAGAGCACCCAGGGTCACCTGGTCCAGATGGCCGGCCTTTCGGTGCAGAACTTCGTCTCCGCCGCCGTCGGCATGGCCGTCGCGGTGGCCCTGGTGCGCGGCTTCGCCCGCAGGCGCACGACGGAGCTCGGCAACTTCTGGGTCGACCTGGTTCGCGGTACCGTCCGCATTCTCCTGCCGATCTCGGTCATCGCCGCACTCGCCCTCATCACCGGAGGCGTGATTCAGAACTTCCACCTGCACGATCAGGTGGTGACCACCCTCTCGGGTGCGACGCAGACCATCCCCGGTGGTCCGGTCGCGAGCCAGGAGGCCATCAAGGAACTCGGCACCAACGGCGGCGGCTTCTTCAACGCCAACTCGGCGCATCCGTTCGAGAACCCGACCTCGTGGACCAACTGGATCGAGATCTTCCTGCTGCTGGTGATCGCGTTCTCGATGCCGCGCATGTTCGGCCGGATGGTGGGCAACAAGAAGCAGGGTTATGCGATCGTCGCCGTGATGGGCGTCATTGCCTCGCTCAGTGTTTCGTTCACGCTGTTCTTCCAGCTGCAGGCACACGGCACCGTCCCGACCGCCATCGGATCCGCGATGGAGGGCGTCGAGCAGCGCTTCGGCGTAGCCGACTCGGCCGTCTTCGCCGCCTCCACGACGCTCACCTCCACCGGCGCGGTCAACTCGTTCCACGACTCCTACACCAGCCTCGGCGGTCTGATGACGTTGTTCAACATGCAGCTCGGTGAGATCGCCCCTGGCGGTGTCGGTTCCGGGTTGTACGGCATGCTGATCCTCGCTGTCATCACGGTGTTCGTCGCGGGCCTCATGGTGGGTCGCACACCGGAATACCTCGGCAAGAAGATCACCCCGCGCGAGATCAAACTCGCCGCCGCGTACTTCCTCGTCACCCCGCTAATCGTGCTCACCGGCACCGCGGTGGCGATGGCGATGCCCGGCCAACGCGCCAGCATGTTGAACACCGGACCCCACGGACTGTCCGAGGTGCTGTACGCGTTCACCTCCGCGGCCAACAACAACGGCTCCGCCTTCGCGGGCATCTCCGTCAACACCGAGTGGTACAACGTCGCCCTTGGCATGGCGATGCTGTTCGGCCGCTTCCTGCCGATCATCCTGGTGTTGGCGCTGGCCGGAGCCCTTGCCTCCCAGGGCAGTACACCGGAATCCATCGGCACCCTACCCACCCACCGCCCCCAGTTCGTCGGCATGGTCGCAGGGGTGACGCTGATCCTCGTCGCGCTCACCTTCCTGCCGGTGCTCGCACTCGGACCCCTCGCTGAAGGAATTCACTGAAGATGACACTCACCGCCATCGAAACCCGCACCGTCAAGCACCTCGGCGAACCCGCGCCGAAGAAGCGCGTCGGCGGCGGCCTGCTCGACCCGAAGATGCTCTGGCACTCACTGCCGGACGCCTGTAGGAAGCTCGATCCCCGCACCCTGTGGCGCAACCCGGTGATGTTCATCGTCGAGATCGGCGCCGTGTGGAGCACGATCCTCGCAGTCCTCGAGCCGTCGTGGTTCAGCTGGCTGATCGTCGCGTGGTTGTGGCTCACCGTGATCTTCGCCAACCTCGCCGAAGCCGTCGCCGAGGGACGCGGCAAGGCCCAAGCCGAGTCGCTGCGGAAGACCAAGGCCGACACCATGGCCCGACGCCTCACCGGCTGGTCCCCGTCCTCCCCCGGCACCGAGGAGGAAGTCGCCGCTCCCCTATTGCAACAGGGCGACGTCGTCGTCGTCGAAGCCGGCCAGACCATTCCCGGTGACGGTGACGTCGTCGAAGGCATTGCCTCCGTTGACGAATCCGCCATCACCGGCGAGTCGGCACCGGTGATCCGCGAATCCGGCGGCGACCGCTCCGCCGTCACGGGCGGCACGACGGTGCTGTCGGACCGGATCGTCGTGAAGATAACCCAGAAACCGGGAGAGAGCTTCATCGACCGGATGATCGCCCTCGTCGAGGGCGCCAACCGGCAGAAGACCCCCAACGAGATCGCCCTGAACATCCTGCTCGCCGCCCTCACGCTGATCTTCGTGTTCGCCGTCGCCACCCTGCAACCGCTGGCGATCTACAGCAAGGCCAACAACCCCGGCGTCCCAGACTCGTTGGCGCTCACCGGCGACGGCATCAGCGGCATCGTCATGGTCGCCCTCCTGGTGTGCCTCATCCCGACCACCATCGGCGCGCTGCTGTCGGCCATCGGCATCGCGGGCATGGACCGGCTGGTGCAGCGCAACGTGCTGGCGATGTCCGGTCGCGCCGTCGAAGCCGCCGGCGACGTGAACGTCCTACTGCTCGACAAGACCGGCACCATCACCCTCGGCAACCGCCAGGCCGGCGCCTTCGTCCAACTGGACGGCGTCACCCCAGAGCAGTTCGCGGACGCCGCGCAGCTGTCCAGCCTGGCCGACGAGACGCCCGAGGGCCGCTCCATCGTGGTGTTCGCCAAACAGCGCTTCGGTTTGCGGGAGCGCTCTGCGGGCGAACTGACCAACGCCAACTGGATCGAGTTCACCGCCGCCACCCGCATGTCCGGCGTCGACCTCGACGACGGTCACCAATTGCGCAAGGGCGCAACCGCTTCGGTTGCCGAGTGGGTACGCGCCAACGGTGGCACGATCTCACCGCAGCTCGGCTCGATCGTCGATCAGGTGTCCTCCGGCGGCGGCACCCCGCTCGTCGTCGGCGAACTCAAGGACGGCAAGGCCCGCGCGCTCGGCGTCATCGCACTCAACGACGTCGTCAAGCAGGGCATGCGGGAGCGGTTCGACGAGATGCGCAAGATGGGCATCCGCACGGTGATGATCACCGGCGACAACCCGTTGACCGCCAAGGCCAT
>NZ_JBEVLO010000272.1:0-5728 GCF_040509115.1 Mycobacterium sp.
TCGCCCAGGTGTAGTAGGCCACGGCCGGGGCCGAGAGCGCGGCGGTCTGCAGAATCGCCTTCGGGTGCTCACGCAGCAGCTCAAGTAGACGTGCTGGCGCAGACTTCTGATCAACGGCGGCACTTGCTTCGAATTCGGGGGTTTCGTCGGCGCGCGTGCGAAGGATGAGTCCGATGACACCGAGGATGCCACCCACCAGGAACGGGATGCGCCACCCCCACGCCGCAAGATCGGCTTCGGACAGGGTTGCCGTCACGATTGCGGCGGAACCGGTTGCCGCGAGGGTCGCCAGACCGCTCGCCATGTTCGTGAACGAACCGTAGAGGCCCCGTTTGTTCGGCGGGGCATGCTCGACCATGAACGCGATGGCGCTCTGTCCTTCACTGCCGGCCGAGATGCCCTGGATGATGCGTGCCACGACGAACAGGACCGGTGCGGCGTAGCCGATAGTCGCGAAAGACGGTGTGAGGGCGATGATCAGGGAACCGACCGCCATGCCGGAGACGCACAGCGTCAAGACGGTCCGTCGGCCGAAGCGGTCGGCCAGCGGGGAGATGATGATCCCGCTGAGTGGACGAACCACGAACCCGATCGCGTAGGTGAGAAGCGCTGCCATCAGCGATGCGAACGGAGATTCGCTGGGGAAGATCTGAGACGAGAACACGGCTGCCAGAAGGCCGTAGATGTACCAGTCGTACCACTCCACGAAGTGGCCGACCGTGCCTGCGAGCATGTTGATGGGGCGACGCGGAGCAACGAGCGTCGTGGGCGGACCCGAGGGGTTCGAAGTGCCGACGGCATCTTCAGGGTTGGTCATGAGTTATCCTTCGGACAGGTGTTGGGCGGTGGGGCACTCTTGGCGCGTAGCTGCTGCGGGCACGCCAAATCAAGCCTCGTGCAAGCTGTTTCACCAGATCTGACGTGATGTGTCAGATCGGGTGCCGATCTCCTCCTTCGGGGTAGGTGCGATGGGCCTATGACTATGGGACGAGGCTGCGGTCAGCGCTCATCGTTGAATCGCATTGGTTGCGTGGCTCGCCCATTGGCGACCTTCTTGCTCTCGAGTTGGCAGCCCAGCGGCCTCGAGCACCTGGTCGAGCAGCCGTTGTGTCGCAACGGCGTCGCGCCCGGACGTCAATGGCGGCTGTCGATCGACGATGCGGTCGAGGAAGTGGTGCACGGCCGCGGCAAAGCCGAGGGTTTCGGTCGCAGTGGCCCAGCCGAATGCCTCCGCGCTGAGCTCGCGGCTGGTGGTCCTGCCGTCGACGGTGATCGAGACAGACTCTGGAGCACGTACTTCGGCGGAGCGCCCGGAGCCGTAGGCGTCGAGCTTCTCGCTCCACGCACCGGCGGTGCGTGCTGCCATCAGTACGCCGGTAGCGCCGGTATCGAAGCGGATCATCGCTGCGGTGCCGTCTTCTTCCCATGGGTCGTCGCCCGCGGCGTGCGCGGTCACCTCGACGGCTTCGCCTGCGCAATACCAGCGCAGCAGGTCGACCATGTGGATGGCGTTCTCGAACGTGGCCCGGTATTCCGAACCGGGCCGGTTCTTCTGGGCGACGCAGAACGTGGCTCCGGTGGCACCGAATATCTCGCGCCCGGTCACGTACACGGGGGCGTAGCGGCGGTTGAAGTCGACCATCAGGAGGCGGCCTCGTTCGTCGGCGAGGTCGGCCAGTCGCTCTGCCTCGTCGCTCGACGGTGCGAGCGGCTTTTCGCAGAAGACGTCGACGTCGCCGCGCAGGCAGGCCTCAACCGCGTGTGCGTGTTCCGAGCGGGGGGTCAACACGAACACCGCATCCAGGTGCTCGGCGGCGAGCATCTGCTCGACCGTCGCATAGCCTGCGCCGAAACCCCAGCGGCGCATCAGCGGCCCGGGGTCCGGGCGGCGCGAGACAAGCGCCGCCAACTCGACGTCCTCTCGGGTGACCAAGGTCGGCAGCTGCGCGATGGTCGCGATGTTGCCTGCGCCGATGACTCCGACTCGCGTCTTGGCTGGCGCGTTCATCGCGCACCATCCGCGACGGCCGTATTGGAGAGAATGCCACGGACGGCCAGCGCCGCTCGCGCGAAGCCAATTGTCGGCTCGGGCAGATCGGCTGGGTGCCAGCGGTATTCGTATTCGAGGGAGAGGACGTCGTCGTAGCCGAGGGTGGCTAGCGCCGGCAGGATGTCCGCCCAAGGCACGACGCCGTCACCGACGACGCGGGAGCGCACCGCGCGCTCGGAGGCCGAAACGCGGGCGGTTTCCGTTGCGCGGAATGGCGCATCGGGGTCGGTGAAGACGAGATCCTTGACGTGCACGTGGCCAATCAGGTCTCCCTGAAGGCGTAGCGCCTCGTCGTAGGACTCGTCGTGGGCGAACGTCAGGTTGGCCTGGTCGTAGAGGACACGCACGGCATCATGGCCCACTTCGCGCACCAGTCGCGCGGTCTCGGCCGCCGATTGCGTCATCGTCCCGAAGTGGTTTTCTACGCACAGGCGCACCCCCGCGGCCGACGCCTCGGGCGCCAGTGCGTATAGCGCGTCGACGAGACGGCCCCAGTGTGCCGCGTGGTCGTGGTCGCCCGGATGCCATGACCCCGCATAGACGCGGACTCGGTCGGCGCCCACGATCTGGGCAACCTCGATGGCACCTCGGAATTCGTCGACCGCTGTCTGCCATGGACCGTCGTCGAGATCGTTGATTCCCGTGGTGTACGGCGTCAATCCGATGATGGGGATCCCGGTGTCATCGGACGCCCGCCGAGCCTGCTCGGCTGCGCGCCGGTCGCGCGTCGGTAGGCCGCAGCGGTAATCGTCTTGATAGATCACCTCGGCTGCGTCGAGTCCGGCTGCGCTGAACAGCGAAAGCGCCTCGGGAACAGTCTGTTCCGGGGTTCCAAGGGTGTGGCCTGCAATCCGCATGGTCACTGGTCCTTTCTGGTGGTGTCGTCTGCTGCTGAATGCCATTCGGCGGGGCCGACCAGGGCGGGCGGGTCTGTGACCCGGGAGCGGTCGACGAGCTCCATCAGCAGTCCCCACGGGGTGAGGAAGTAGATCCATCGGTTGCCTGCGACGCTGGGGCTATCGCCGGCGACCTCCTTGCGATCGCCGAGCATTCGCACGCCGGGAATTTGACGGAGCACCGCCACCGCGGCGTCTACGTCGTCGACCACGAAGCAGAGGTGGTGTCCGCCTGCGTCACTGTGCCGCGGGTGCTCGGCGCGGCGGTCGGAGCTGCTCCACTCGAAGAGCTCCACGTTGAGGTTCGGCGGCATGCGCAGCATCGCCAGAGTCAAAGCCGCATCCTGCGGTACGTCGAAGTTCTCCGGCATGAAATCGGCGTCGGGCCCACGGGTCGAGCGGTACAGCTCGTCGGCGCCCAACGCTTCCACGAAGAACCGGACGGCCTCGTCGAGGTCGGGAACGGTGAACGCGGCGTGATCGGCGTACCGGAGGCCAGGGATGCGGGGCAGCTGCCCGACGGTGCGCGATGTCATGGGAGTAGCCCTGCGGTCGAGGCTCGCACCAGCAGCTCCGGTGTCAGTACGACGTGCTCGACCGATCCGTCTGCGGCCTTCTTCTCGGCCAGATCCATTGCGATGTTGCCCATGTCGGAGATCGGTTGCCGAATGGTGGTCAGCCCGGGGTTGAATCGCCCGCCCAGGCCGAGCCCGTCGAACCCGATGACCGAGACATCCGCGGGGACCCGCAGGCCTCGAGCGGCGAGGGCAGAGATCACCCCGAAGGCGGTCATGTCGTTGGCGGCGATGATCGCGGTGGGTCGGTGGGCCATGGCGACGAAGTGTTCGGCCGCCCGCTCCCCCGCTTCGGTATCCGCGCCGCCGTCGAGGACGACCGGGTCACCGTCGGCCAGGTCGCGGTAGGCATCCATGCGTTCGTGAGCGGTGTGCGAACCCGATATGCCCGAGACGTATCCGATCCGCCGGTGGCCGAGGCCGCGCAGATGCTCGAAGGCAAGTTCGATGCCGCGGCGGTTGTCGACGGTGACACTCGGCACGGTCGCGTGCTCGTCCACCCGGTCGATGACGACCACGCGCTGCCCGAAGTCGAAGCCGGCCAGCGCGTCGAGATCCACCCGCGTCGACGGCGCGACGATGCCGAACGGCGCGTAAAGGGCTTGCATTGCAGTCAGATAGCCAGCAGTCTGCCCGGCGTCGCCGTTGGTGACGCACAGCACCAGCTGATAACCGCGGTCGCCAGCAGCCTGGGTCATTGCATCGGCGAGTTCGGCGAAGAAGGGATTGGTGACGTTGGGCACGATCAGCGGAACGAAGGTACTCGCCCTCAAGCTCAATGCCTGGGCGAGGGGATTCATCGTGTAGCCGAGTTCTTGCGCGACGCGCAGAATGTGGTCTCGGGTCTCGGCCTTGACCGCTTGGGGTCGGGAGAAGGCGCGCGACACCGTCGAGCGATGCACACCCGCGGCCTTTGCGACGGCGTCGATGCTGTGATTAGACATGGCGTAATCCTTCTCGCTCGGTCTGGTAGGCGTGCCAGATGATTCGCATGACGTCCTCGAGCTCACCCAGGGTCGGCAATCCGCGGAACCCGTCGCCCAGTGTGCGCGCGACCTGCCGCACGAAGGGGTCATACAGAGGGTCGCTGTCCACGTCGAGGACGGCGCGCTCGGTACGGCCGTCGAGTGTCGTATACGAGGCCGAGCCATCGGATTCGATGGCAGCGAATCCCGAATCGCCCGCGGACGAATAGCTGCAGTAGCGCTTGAGTTTCGAGTCCGGGAATGCGTACCCCACCTCGACGATGGCCTCGCTGCCGTCCGGCGTCGTCAACATCAGAGTCGCGTGATCTTCGACCTTCCCCGCGTGCATGGCCGACGAGAGCGTCGCGCTGACGGTAGCGGCGGTACCGCCGGCTCGCTGCAGGAAGAGGTCGACGAAGTGCGGGCCCAGGTTGGCAAGGCAACCGCCGCCGGCCCTCTCCGGGTCGAGCATCCACGAGTTGCCGTTGCGGTCGTAGCGCTCCGGCGGCCCGGCGATGAAGGAGAGTCGCTGGTAGATCGGACGCCCAGCCCTGGCGAGCCAGTCGTCGACGGGACCACCACGCTGGATCAGCGGCACCGCGGCCGGGACCCGTGCCTCCTCAGCGGCGCGCCGCACCTCCTGCAGCTCGTGTAGGGAGGTGCCGAGCGGCTTCTCGACCACGAACGGAATCCGGCGTGCGATCAGGGCGAGGCACACCTCCGCCATCCGGTCGTGGGGGCTGAAGACGTAGGCCAGTTCGACGTCCGGGACGTCTAGCAGCCGCCGCCAGTCGGTGTCGACGGGGCAACCCCACAACTCAGCTAACTCATGCACCCGGTTGGGGTCGTCGGCGCAGACCCCGACGACGACGTGCTCCGCCGCCATCGCCGAGGCACACAGCGGGACGTGCCAGTGCGAAGCTCCGAAGACAACGGTCCGCGCGCGGGTCACGACGTCACCGTCAGGTCAGGGATGCGAAATGCGCCCCTAGCCTGCGCTTTGAGTAGACACATGGTCGCCCCCTTCCAAAATGAGACCGGTTGCTGCGACCGGTTGCATTTCAAGCTACGAGAGTGGGAGAGTGTTGTCAATCACATCTTCGATTTAGGGGAAAACATGCCTTCCAAGCTCGAGACACTGCGGACCATCGATGAATCCGGCGCAGTCCTCATCGTCCGGCTACCCGACACCGATACCGCCGAGCGTGTCGCGCATGCGGCGGTCGAAGGCGGCTTTCGCGC
>NZ_JBEVLO010000273.1:0-3870 GCF_040509115.1 Mycobacterium sp.
GGATGACGTGCCGCGAACCGTCGCCCAGACCTCGGTGGTGATCAGCGGCAGGGATGGCCCCTACCTGCTGCAGATAAACGCCGAGGGACCGGAAGCCGACTTCGACGCGTTGAAGGCTGCGTCACTGGTGATCGCCGAGAGAACCACGATCCGGCCGTGATGCCGAGCCGGAGGTATTCGAGTAGTGCGCTACTCACGATCGGGCGGCAGCCACTAGGCACACTCTGAACATGTCGAAACCCGGGATCTTTTGGGTAGCCGCGGCTGCGGTGTTGTCCGCTGGCGTCGGAATCGTCGTATCGGGCCCGGCGCATCCGGACGGTGCGCTGGGCGGCATGACCGGACCACGTCTCCCGTCGTCGGTTGGCTTCTCGCTAGTGGGGACGGACTTCTTCGAGCCGCCGCCGGCACCGCCGCCGCCACCCCCACCGCCGCCACCTGAGCCGGACCCAGCCCCCGCGCCCCGCGCCGTGCCCCAAGTGGTGGTAGCTCCACCTCCACCTCCACCTCCACCTCCGCCTCCACCCCCGGAGTTGAAGCTCCGGCTCGACAACCCGGTGACTGCGGCCTTCGTGTCGATCGATCACCTGAACCAGCCTGCGGTGGGTTGCACGATGAGGACGGTTCCGTTGGCAGGACCCGCCGCTCTGGTCAACTACGGCGTGCCCGACAACTTCTTCACCGTCACCGATTCGGGCGAGGCGAGGATCCCTGCGGGCGGCAGTCTCGGACCGGCGACGGGCTCGACCTGGAGGCTCACCGTGACGTGTGACAACGGGTTGTCGACCAGTATGGACCAGACGTTCTGATCGATCCCTTCACCTCGGCGCGGCGACGAGTGCCTGGTCGAGGGCGAGGCCGTAGGCAGCGATCCGCTCGAATGCGAGCGCGGAAAAGGTGTTTGCCTGGAGATCGTCACGGAGGGTTCGGTGTCACGGAGGGTTCGGTATCGGGAACCGGCGCCGCATCCAGACGGTCCGTCGTCACGCCACCGTGAGCACGATCTTGCCGCGAATGTGTCCGCGGGCGGCCCGTTCGTGGGCCTGCCGCGCGTCCGCGAGCGGGAACGTGCTGTCGATGGCGACGCGGAGCTCGCCCGATTCGAGCAGGGTTCCGAGTTCGGCGAGTTGTGAACCGTCCGAGCGGACTTGAGTTCCCGAGACGGTCACGCCGAGTCTCGCGACCTCGTCGGGGTCGAAGTCGCCGAAGTACACCGGGTACAACGCGCCGCCGCGCTTGAGCGTGCGCAGGAAGCGACTGCTGGCGGGACCGCCGACCGTGTCGAGGACGAGGTCGACCTCGCGCACCACGTCCTCGGGATGGATCTTGGTGTAGTCGATGAAGCGGTCGGCGCCGAGGTCGCGAAGGAACGACTCGTGCGGCCCCGAGGCGACCGCGATGACGTTCGCGCCCTTCCACTTCGCGAGTTGCAGCGCCAAGTGTCCGACGCCGCCGGCCGCGCCATTGACGAGCACCGTCGTCGAGGGCGTCAGGGCCATCGGACGGTGCTCCGCCTCTTGGAACGGGGAGGGATGGTCGTGCCCCAGGGCGATCAGGAACTGCCACGCGGTGAGCCCCGACATGGGCACGGCTGCCGCGTGCAGGTGATCGATGCCTGCCGGCTTGAGCGCGAGGTCCGACGCGGGTGCGGTGACGTACTCGGCGTACGCGCGGCTGTCGACGCTGGGAAAGCGCACCATTCCGAAGACGTCGTCCCCGACCGAGAAGTCGTCGACGCCTGTGCCGACGGCCTCGACGACGCCCGATACGTCGGACCCGGGGATGAAGGGCAGCGCCGGCGGCGGCATGATCTCGGGAGGCACGTCGGGCATTCCCTCGCGGACGTACCAGTCGGGTGGATTGACGCCCACGGCGTGAACGCGCACGAGCACTTCGCCCGATGCGGGCTGGGGGATCGGCACCTCGTCGTACCGCAACACCTCGGGGCCGCCGAACTCGTGTAGTCGGATCGCCTTCATCAAGTGTTCCTCCTGCAGTTGGGGTTTGGGTTGATCAGGCTGCGAGGGTGTCGTCCAGCCAGTCGAACATTCGTTGGTGGAAGAGCGTCAGCGCGCCCTCGTGGCAGTGCTCGCCCGCGCCCTCGGCGGCCGTGAACGCAAGAAACGTCTTCGGGCACTGCAGGGCTTCGTAGAGTCGGGCGGGCTGTCCCTGGAAGAACTGATCGTTCTCGGCCTCGCAGACCAGTGTGGGGCAGGCGATCCGGTCGACCACGGCGGTGAGGTCATACTTCCTGAATTCGTCGATCAGCTGTTGGGCGGTCGTGACGCCTAGCGTCCACAACGCATTCGACAGCACCCATCGCAGTGACGTCGACGCCTCCGCCCTGCGGGCGATCAGCTCGTCGTCGAGCGGGTCGGGTAGGGCGTCGGCCATGGTGAACACGCCGTCGTAGGCGATGCACGCCGCGATCCGGTGCTCGAAGGCGGCCGCGCGGGGAGCCAGGTAACCGCCCATGCTCATCCCGAGCAGCGCGATGCGTTCGGGGTCGACGCCGGGGAGGTCGACGGCGACGTCCACGACGGGGGTCACCACCGCCTCCCAGTCGTATCGGAAGGGTAATCCGTTGTGCCGCAATGCGGTACCCTGTCCCGGACCTTCGAAGATCAGGCAGTTCCATCCGTGCCGCCGCGCGGCTTCCCCGACTGCGAAGAACATCTCCTCGACCGTCGAGTCGAAACCGCCGTGCGCGAGCAGCGTTGGGCCAGGCGCGTTTCCGCTGACGTTGAGGTAGTAACCCTCCAGTTCGACGCCCTCGTAGGGGATGCGCACCCGGGTCCACTGGCTTTGGACTTCCGGCGCGGCCCGGAACGCATCGATGGCGCGCGCCGAGGTGTCCGCAACGCGAGGATCGTTCGATGGATCGTCGCGTAGGTAGAACTCGGCGGTGCGGTAGTAGTTCGACGCTCGCAGGTAGGCGCTGCTGGCGCTGACCGCGTGTCCTGCGGCAGCGCAGCCGTCGGCGATGGCGGCCACGCGGTCTGCCAGGGCGCGCCATTCCCGGTACCAGGACTCCACGTCGCCGGGGGTGATCCGTCGAGCGGTGGTGATGACCTCGCCGATGTCGGCGCCGCCGTAGACCGTGTAGCCGACCGCGCGCAACGTCTCGAACGAAAACGACTCGTCGTTGTCGAAGATGAATCGCATGCCCACTCCCAACGCTTATGGCAACATGTGGTTGCTATAAGTCGAGAGTGGCACTCGAGTCGTGTTAATGCAACAAACAGGGGCGATTGGTGGCGAATCGGCAGGTCGTGCAGGGTGTGCGAACCGGAGGCCGCAGCGCGCGAGTCCGCGAGGCGATATTGTCCGCTGCCTTCGAGGAGCTGATCGACGGCGGCTACGCGGCGGTCAGCGTGGAGGCGGTGGCCTGCCGCGCGGGCGTCAACAAGACCACCATCTATCGGCGCTGGCCAACGCTCGATGATCTTCTGGTCGACGCGCTGACGGCGTGGTCGCTCGAAGCGCTCCCGGTCCCCGACACCGGCAGCATCGACACCGACCTCCTCACGTTCGGCGCGGAACTCGCCGACCTGCTCAACGGATCGGTGGGGCGCCAGGTCGTGGCCTTCGTCCTCACGGCTGGCCTGCGATCCGACCAGCTGCGCGAAGCGACCCGCCGCTACTTCGAGCACCAAGCCGCCCGCGCCGTCCCGACCGTCGAGCGAGCGATCGATCGAGGCGAGCTCCCTGCGGACTGCGACACCAACGCCCTGCTGATGACCTTCCGGGCGCCGTTGTTCTATCGCATGGTGACCACCGGCGATCCCATCGACGACGACCTCATCGCGCACGCCGCGCGCCTCACCCTCACGGCAGCCCACGCGGGACTGCTGTCGTGAGTGTCAGCCG
>NZ_JBEVLO010000274.1:0-5508 GCF_040509115.1 Mycobacterium sp.
CTCAAACGAGATGGAACGGACGCTTGCGGTCGTCCCAATTGACGGCGATCGATGGTAACTTTGCCCGTAGCGAATACGTGAGGGGTCCCGTGGCGGCTGCACTGTTTTACGGCTATCTGGGTGGTTGGGCACTGACCACGGCCCTCGTTGCGTTCCTCGGATCGCGACTGCAGGACAAGCGCCAACCCGCACCACACCCCAACCTGTTGGCCGTTGCGGCAGGCGCCGCGTGGCCACTGCTCGTCGTCGCCCTCGCCGAAGCAGGTGCCGTCGCCCTGACCCACGAGGTCGTCCGTGACGACGAACCGCATCTCAGCGTCGTCGCCTGAACACTGCCGGTACCCCGCCGAGGCTGACTATCTTCCCTAGGCCGTCTAAGCTGTCCCCCATGTGGATGACGCGGACCGCTGGCGCCGCCGTGCTGGCCGCCATCGCGTTCAGCGGCGTTCCGGCCCTCGCAAGTGCTGATCCGACGACGCCTGCACCCGCCGACCCCGCTGCACCGGCGCCCGTCACCCCGACACCCGGCGCACCGGCCCCGGCCGCCGCCCCGACCCCCGGCGCACCGACCCCGGCCGCCGCCCCCAAGACCACGATCGACACCGACGGGACCTTCGCCGTCGGCACCGACATCGTCCCTGGCGTGTACGCGTCCGCCGGACCCGTCGGCGACGGCACCTGCTTCTGGAAGCGCAGCGGCGCCGACGGCACCACCCTGGACAATGCACTGAGCAAGAAGCCGCAGACGGTGCAGATCGACGCGGGAGATCAGTCGTTCAAGACCAACGGGTGCCAGCCGTGGCAGCTCACCGACGGCGCCGCGCCGACCCCCATGACCTCGCCCCTCCTGGCGGGGTTGCAGCTGCGGGCCTTGATGGCCCAGATCAACGCCAATGCGGCGGCATCCGGACAGGCACCGCCGCCCTGACGCCAGTCGGCGATCTGACCTCCCCGACCATCGCGTCTGACACGATCGATCGATGACCGATCTCATCGAAGTCCAGCGCACCATCCCCGCTCCCGCGGCGGACGTGTTCGCCGTGCTGTGCGATCCCCAGGGCCACGTCGCCATCGACGCGTCGGGCATGCTGCAGGACGCCGACGGCGAGCCGGTCACCGCGGCCGGGGACAGCTTCGTCGTGCACATGGACCGCGAGGCGCTCAACGACTTCCCGCTCGGGAGATACGACGTGACGGTGTCGATCACCGAGTTCGAGCAGGACGCGTTGATCGCCTGGACGATTCGGGGGCAGATTCGTCCCGAGATCGGCCACGTGTTCGGCTACCGCCTGGCGTCCGACGGTGACGGCACGCTGGTCACCTCGTTCTACGACTGGTCGGACATTCACCAGCATTGGCGCGAGGCTGGCATCTTCCCCGTCATCTCCGAGGGTGCGTTGCGTGCGACGCTGGGAATCCTCGACCGCACGGTGCGCCGCGGATACCCGCGCGGCTAGCACCATGCGTCAACCCATGGTTGACGATTGCGATGCGTCAACCTACGGTTGACGCATGAGCACCCCCACCAAGATCACCCACCCGGTTCGACTCGACGAACTCATCAACGCCATCAAGACGGTGCACGACGAGCCCCTCGACCAGTTGACGGACGCCATGCTCACCGCCGAGGCACTCGGCGAGGTCGCCGACCACCTCATCGGCCACTTCGTCGACCAGGCCCGCCGCTCCGGCGCCTCGTGGACCGAGATCGGCAAGTGCATGGGCGTCACCAAGCAGGCCGCCCAGAAACGCTTCGTCCCCAAGACCGAGACCAACCCACTGGAATCGGGCGACGGCTTCAGCCGCTTCACGCCGCGCGCACGCAACGTCGTCGTCGAATCCCAGAACAAGGCCCACGCCGCAGGCAACGACGAGATCCAACCGGCTCATCTGCTCCTCGCGCTGTTCGCCGATCCCGACTCGATCGCCGCCCGACTCCTGATCGGACACGGCGTCACCGCCGACGCCGCCGCAGCCGCCGCGCCGCTTCCGCCTCACGCCGACCTAGTGCCCGCACTCATACCCTTCAACGGCGCCGCGAAGAAAGTCCTCGAGGTGACCTTCCGGGAGGCACTTCGCTTGGGGCACAACTACATCGGCACCGAACACATTCTGCTGTCACTGCTGGAGAACGAGGAGCCGGGCGGCCCGCTGCACGGCCTCGGCATCGCGAAGCAACCCATCGAAGCCGAGATCCTCGCAGCACTGCAATCCATCACCGGCCAGTGAATTCGGCGTTCCAGGGAATGAAGAACCGCCACCGGCGGTAGAACAAGTTCATGGAACTCGACGAATCCGCCCGCGCCCTCATCGGCGCCGGCGCCAACGCCACCCTGGTCACCATCAACCCCGACGGCAGCCCCCAGGTCTCGGTGGTCTGGGTGGCACTGCAATCGACGCCCGACGGCGACGAACTCGTCAGCGCCCACCTCACCGAGTACAAGAAGACCCGCAACATCCGCCGCGACGGCCGGGTCGCCGTCACGATCATCGGACCAACGCCCCCCGGGCAGCAGGCGCCGTACCTGTCGGTCACTGGGACGGCGAGGATCGTCGAAGGCGGCGCACCCGAACTGCTCACCGAGTTGGCTGAGGCGCTTCTCGGGTCCAGCGAGCACTTCCCGCCGCCCAACGCGCCCGACGGACTGCTGACCCGCATCCGCATCGAAAAGGTCGGCGGCCTCGGCCCCTGGGCCTCCTGACCCGGATCGCCCCCGTCGCCACCACGCCGTGTGGAATCATGCCAGGCATGCGTCGGTGGTGGGTGCTCCTGGTTGCTGGGATGACCGTGATGGCGGGAGTCCTCGCGCCGACCGCCTCTGCGGTCACCGCACCGATCGGCCGACTCGGCGACGTCCTACGCGTCGACTACATGGGCATC
This sequence comes from Mycobacterium sp., assembly GCF_040509115.1. Lineage (GTDB taxonomy): Bacteria > Actinomycetota > Actinomycetes > Mycobacteriales > Mycobacteriaceae > Mycobacterium. Next base: position 2,882 of record NZ_JBEVLO010000274.1, read on the forward strand.
GTCGCCGACGTCACGGTCACCAACATCGACCCCACCGACGAACCCCCTGGCTTCGGCCGCGGGCCGTACCCACCGCGCTACCAGATCTACCGCGGCAACATCACCGTCCACGTGATCGAGGCGCCCAACCCCTACATCACGTCGATCGTGTTCAACTTCCGTGGCGTGACACCCACCGGGGACGCCTACGAAGCCCACGCCAGCGACGGACCAGACGACCTGCGGAGCGCGCTGCAGAACGCTCCCCCCGGCGCCACCGTCACGGGCGGAGTCTGGTGGGACTGCTACCGCGACCTCGTCACCAACGTCGTGCTGCTCGACAAGATCACCGGCACCCACCTGGCCCAGTGGAACGTCTAACCGACGCCCAGTGGAACGTCTAACCGACGCTGTATGCCCACTGTCGTAACCCCGGCCGTCGAGGCCGACCTGCCCGAACTCGCCGACGTCGCCGCGCTCACCTTCCCGCTGGCTTGTCCCCCGTCGGTGACACCCGACAACGTGGCGGCCTTCATCGCCGAGAACCTGTCCGTGCCACGGTTGCGCGCCTACCTCGGCGACGCCAGCCGTACCCTGCTCGCCGCCCGCGACGACGGCCGAATCGTGGGCTACGCCATGCTGATTCGCGGCGTCCCCGACGACGCCGACGTGCAGAAGGCCGTCACGGCGCGACCCGCCATCGAACTCTCCAAGATGTACGTCCTACCCGACGGTCACGGCGCAGGCGTCGCCGCAGCGTTGATGACCGCCGCCATCGTCCGCGCCCAGTCCCTACCCGCCGCCTGCATATGGCTCGGCGTCAACCAGGAAAATCAACGCGCCCAACGGTTTTACGGCAAACACGGTTTCACCGTCGCGGGCACCAAGACGTTCCGGCTTGGCGACCACGTCGAGAACGACTACGTGATGGTTCGCCCGCTCTGACTACTCCTGCCCCGCGGCCGTCAAGGCCAGCAGACGCGACGTCGCCCGCAGATACTTCTTGCGGAAGCCGCCTGCCAGCATCTCCTCGCTGAACACCGTGTCCAGCTTCGACCCCGACGCCACCACCGGGATGCCCGCGTCGTACAACCGGTCGGTCAGCGCCACCAACCGCAACGCCACGCTCTGATCCTCGAGCGGATGCACCCCCGTGATGAACACCTCCTTCACGCCCTCGATCAACGCCAGATACCGCGACGGATGCATCGTCGCCAGATGCGCACACAGTGCGTCGAAGTCGTCCAGCGTCGCCCCCGTCACGTCGGCGGCCTCGGCGCGCACCTCGTCGTCGGACGGTGGCATCGGGGCAGGCGGCAGATCACGATGCCGGTAATCCGGACCCTCGATCCGAACCGTCGTGAAAATGCTTGCGAGAGCCGCGATCTCACGCATGAAGTCCTGCGCCGCGAACCTGCCCTCGCCCAGTTGCTCGGGCAACGTGTTCGACGTCGCCGCGATCGACACCCCCCGCTCGACCAACGCCGAGAGCAGCCGCGAGATCAGCGTCGTGTTGCCCGGATCGTCGAGCTCGAACTCGTCGATGCACACCACCACATAATTGGATAGCAACTCGATGCACTCGACGAAGCCGAACACCCCCGCCAGCTGGGTCAACTCACCGAACGTCGCGAACGCCGACTTCTGCTGGGATTCCGCACCAGCCGCCGACAACGCGTAGTACGTCGACGCCAACAGGTGCGTCTTGCCGACGCCGAAGCCACCATCGAGATACACCCCGACCCCGGGAAGCACCTCCCGCTTGCCGAACATCTTCTTCTTGCCCGCCCGCCGCTGCACCGCCTGCTCACAGAACTGGCGGCACGACTGCACTGCCGCCGTCTGCGACGGTTCCGCCGGATCGGGCCGGTAGGTCTCGAAGCTGACGTCGGCGAACGTCGGAGGTGGCACCAGACCAGCCACCAGACGCTCGGGCGTCACCTTCGGATGACGATCGGTCAGATGAGCGACAGTGCTGGCCCCGGACATGCAGGAACTGTATCGGCGTGTTCAATGGAGAACGTGCCCGATCCCGACGCTGCGACAGAGCTCACAGAGTTGGGCCAGGTCGGCGGCGTCTTCGACGCCGACGATCCCCGACTCGCCGCGTTCTACGCCTACCCCGACGGCCTGAGCCGCTGCTGGGTGCGCGCCAACATGATCGCCAGCCTCGACGGCGGCGCCACCGACGACGGCAAGTCGGGCGGCCTCGCCGGCCGGGGAGACAAGGCGCTGTTCTCGCGTATGCGACAGGAGGCCGACGTCATCCTGGTCGGCGCGTCGACCGTGCGCATCGAGAACTACTCCGGCGCGCAGATGTCGGTGGCCGAGCGCCGGGAACGACAGAGCCGGGGACAGGCCGAGCTGCCGCCGATTGCCGTCATCACCCACGGCGCCGACTTCGAGCACGACGCCAAGATCTTCACCCGCACCGAGGTGCCCCCGCTGATCGTCACGTGCCGCGACACCGTCGAGGACGCGCGGGGACGGTTCGCCGCGGTGGCCGAGGTGATCGACGCCTCCGGTGCCCACGCCGACCGGGTCGACGTCGGGGTCGTCCTGGCCACGTTGGCCGAACGGGGACTGCGGCGCGTGCTCTGCGAGGGCGGCCCGGGGATCATCAGCCTCCTCATCGAGCACGACCTGCT
>NZ_JBEVLO010000275.1:0-19222 GCF_040509115.1 Mycobacterium sp.
TCACGTCGCTTCGACACGCGCGCAGCTTACCGGGGTCAGCTGATCACCGGTCCGAGCACCGCGTCACGGAAGAGCGTCTGGGCTGAACTCCTCCAGCATCTCGGTCACCAGCGCGGCGATCGGCGATCGTTCGCTGCGAAGCAGCGTGATGTGGGCGAACAGCGGGTGTCCCTTCAACTTCTCGATCACCGCGGCGACGCCGTCGTGCCTGCCCACGCGCAGGTTGTCGCGCTGCGCGACGTCGTGGGTGAGGACAACGCGCGAGCCGGCACCGAGGCGCGACAGGACCGTCAGGAGCACGTTGCGCTCCAGTGACTGGGCCTCGTCGACGATGACGAACGAGTCATGAAGGGAGCGGCCGCGAATGTGGGTCAGAGGCAGCACCTCCAGCATCCCGCGGGCATGCACCTCTTCGAGCACGGCCGGGCTGGCCAGCCCCTCCAGGGTGTCGAAGACGGCCTGCGCCCACGGGCCCATCTTCTCGCTCTCGCTACCGGGCAGGTAACCAAGGTCCTGACCGCCGACGGCGTACAGCGGGCGGAAGACGACGACCTTGCGCTGCGTACGACGTTCGAGCACCGCCTCCAGGCCCGCACACAGGGCCAGGGCCGACTTCCCGGTGCCCGCCTTGCCGCCGAGGGAGACGATGCCGACCGACTCGTCGAGCAGCAGATCGAGGGCGACGCGTTGTTCGGCTGACCTTCCCCGGAGGCCGAACACCTCGCGATCACCACGGACCAGCTGGACGCGCTTCTCCGCGTTCACCCGCCCCAGGGCGTGTGAGTTGCCGCCGAGGAGCCGAATTCCGGTGTGGCACGGCAGGTTACGGGCGTCTTCCAGGTCGATCTCGCCGTCGTTGAACAGCGCGTCGATCTCCTCTGCGGCCACGTCGACCTCGGCCATGCCGGTCCAGCCGGACGTCACGACGTCCTGGGCGTGGTACTCGTCGGCGGGCAGGCCGACCGCGCCCGCCTTGACCCGCAGCGGAATGTCCTTGCTGACCAGCGTGACGAGCTTGCCCTCGGCAGCCAGGTTGGCTGCACAGGTCAGGATGCGGGCGTCGTTGGTATCGGTCCGGAAGCCGGCCGGGAGCACCGTCGGATCGCTGTGATTCAATTCGATCTGGAGCGTACCGCCCTGTGTGCCAATGGGAATCGGCTGATCGAGGCGGCCGTGCTCGAGCCGGAGATCGTCGAACATGCGCAACGCCTGGCGCGCGAACCAGCCCAGCTCGTGATGGTGCCGCTTGGCCTCCAGCTCGCTGATGACCACGAGGGGGACGACGACTTCGTGTTCGGCAAACCGGTTGCATGCCCACGGATCGGACAACAGCACGGAGGTGTCGAGCACATAGGTACGAACTGGGGTCCAGCCGGCCACTTCAGTCACGGGACGCTCCTAGGCCCGTGCGGCACCGCACGAACTCCCTCGGTGGATACCGCGGTACCAGGACCGGGGCCGGTCCCGTCTTCGTCGAAACGACGGATACCGCCCGGATAGCAGAGCATGTCGGCCATCGAGTGCGACGCTACTCCCGCCGCGAGGATTGCGCCGTGCAGGCGCGCCGTGACCCGAATGTGTCCAGTCCGTTAACTAACTGGACACCAATTCCGCGAGTTCGGGAGCGTCCGCAACACCCCAGTCGGACAGCCGATCGGCGATCACCTTGCGCAGCGTTGCCTCGCCGAAGATTCCGGCTTCGGCGACCACTGCCAACTTGGCTTGATAGGCGTCGATGTCGGCCCCGAGGGCTTGCAGGCCCGCGGCGCGGCGGGCGATGGCGGCGATGGTCTCGTCGCGCGACTCGGTCAGGCAGTGGGCGACCAGGTTGGCGAAGAACTCCTCGTGGCGCTCCTCGTCCCTGGCGATGCGACCGACCATCCGCTGCAGGACGGGCTCGGTGATCTGCGCCTGCAGATTGCGGCAGAACACGGCGTGCTCCCGTTCCATCATCGCCATGTAGGCCAGCGTCTCGAGCTGGCTGTACGTGTCGGCGCGGTAGCCCTTCATCACGTGCTCGACGCGGACGTCCTCGTTCGCGGACGGATCGATCTCGCGCGTGACGACGAGGTAGTTGCGCAACGCGATCGCGTGCAGGTGCTCCTCGGCGGTCCAGCGCCCGATCCAACGGCCCCACTTGTCGTCGAGGATGAAGTGCTCGACGAGTTCGCGGTGATAACCGGCGAGGTTGTCCTTCACGATCAGCAGGATCTCGAGGGCATCCGTGATGGCCTGGGGCAGCGTCACCGACGACGGATCCCAGTCCGTGCCGCCGAGGAACGCAAAGTTCTCGCCCTGGTCGAATGGCACGTAGTCGTGCGCGTACCAGAGTTCCTCGGTCGCGATGTGACGGGCCAGGTTCTCCTGCACGACGGGTTCAAGATCCAGCGTCAGCGCGTTGGCTACGGGCTTCTCTGCCATGAAACTAACTGTAACCCGTCGACACACGTTCCCCGAAATCGCGCGGCGCGTGTCGCCGAGACTAGAGAGTCAGGCCCGGGTACAGCGGATTGGCGGTCAACAGCTCTGCCGACGCGGCGTGCACGCGGTCGGCGGTGCCGTCGGCCAGCTTGTACTTCGCCTTGGACGAACCCTCCGGCTGGGTGTTCTTCAGCACCTCGACGACCAGCTCGGCGACGCGGTCGAAGTCACCGGCCCCGAAGCCTCGACTGGTCAACGCGGGGGTGCCGAACCGGATGCCGCTGGTGTACCAGGCACCGTTCGGGTCGGCCGGGATCGAGTTGCGGTTGGTGACGACGCCAGCGTCGAGCAGAGCGGACTCGGCCTGGCGTCCGGTGAGGCCGAACGACGTCACGTCGAGCAGCACGATGTGGTTGTCGGTGCCGCCGGTGACCAGCCGCGCTCCGCGCGTCAGGAACCCGTCGGCCAGAGCCTTGGCGTTGTCGGCGACGCTCTGGGCGTACGCCTGGAACGACGGCTGACGCGCCTCGGCGAGTGCGACGGCCTTGGCCGCCATGACGTGGGACAACGGTCCACCGAGCACCATCGGGCAGCCCTTGTCGACGGCGTCCGAGTACTCGGCGGTGGCCAGCACGAGGCCGCCGCGCGGACCGCGCAGCGACTTGTGCGTCGTCGTCGTGGTGACGTGCGCGTGCGGCACCGGATCCTCGTCGCCGGTGAAGACCTTGCCCGCGACCAGCCCGGCGAAGTGGGCCATGTCGACCATGAACGTGGCGCCGACCTCGTCGGCGATCTCGCGCATCTTGGCGAAGTTCACCCGCCGCGGGTACGCCGAATAGCCTGCGACCAGGACCAGCGGCTTGAACTCGCGGGCCGCGGCGGCGACCTTCGCGTAGTCGAGCAGCCCGGTTTCGGGATCGGTGCCGTAGCTGCGCTGGTGGAACATCTTGCCGCTGATGTTGGGCCGGAACCCGTGGGTGAGGTGGCCGCCTGCATCGAGCGACATGCCCATCAACCGCTGGTTGCCCAGCTTGCCGCGAAGCGTCTCCCAGTCGGCCTCGGAGAGATCGTTGACGCTCTTGGCGCCGAGTTCGGCGAGCCCCGGCGTCTCCACCCGAGTGTTGAGGATCGCCCAGTCGGCGACGAGGTTCGCGTCGATGCCGGAGTGCGGCTGGGCGTAGGCATACGGCGCACCGAACAGCTCCCGGGCGTGCTCGGCGGCGAGGGCCTCGACGGTGTCGACGTTCTGACAGCCGGCGTAGAAGCGGTGCCCGATGGTGCCCTCGGCGTACTTGTCGGAGAACCAGGTGCCCATCGTCAGCAGCACGGCAGGCGAGGCGTAGTTCTCGCTGGCGATCAGCTTGAGCGAATCACGCTGATCGGCAAGCTCTTTGCGGGTTGCGGCGGCGATGCGAGGTTCGACGGACTCGATCACCTGCAAAGCGGACTGGTAGGCGGAGCTCGCGGTCTCGGCGTACTCGGCGCCGAGCGCGGGAGCAGGTGTGGTGACTGAGTCTGCGGTCATGACACCAGCGTAAACCCCGCGATCGCCGCTCACTCACGCCCTCACTGTGCGGTTTGATACACGTCCGGCCGGCGTGGATCCAAGCGGTCGCGTTGGCTACGCGACGTCGGCGCGCAGCACCGACGGCACCAGTGGCTCGTCGAGCAGCCGTCCGAACCGCTCGGTCAGCGTGACCTCGGCGGGCCGCGCCTCGAGCCATCCACGCAACAGTCGGTACCCCTCGACGTAGGTGCTCGTGTAGGCCCGCCACAGCGGCGACGACAGGAACCGCAGCGACTGACGGGCACGGGTGTCGCTGGTCAGCTGCCACTGCTGCAGGAACGCGACGACGTCGTCCACGTCGCGGTGCTCGTCGTGCAGCATCAGTGCCGCGTCCTGACGCACGTCGGCAAGCGCGGCCGCCGCCGACGACACCGCCTCGGCGCGTTCACCGTCGAACCGCAGGCCCAGATCGGCGTAGATCTCCGTGGCCCACGCACCCCAGTTGGGGCCGATCGCCGCATAGAGGGCGAGGTCGGCCAGACCCTCGGCCATCAGGCACTGCGGGGTGTTGACGAGGAAGATCGTCTGCTCGGTCTGATTTTGCCCCGCCACCAGCCCCACCTCCTTGCGGCAGTGCTCGGTGTGGTGGCCCGGGTAGGACTCGTGGGCGACGAGCCGGGGAAGGTTCGACATCTGTTGCTTGAGATCCGCGTTGACGGCGACCGTCGAGCGGTAGTCACCCTCGTAGTAGTTGAAGCCCGACCACGGCTTGTCGGTGACGATCTCGTAGTTGATGGTCTCGGCGTCGGGCAACGGGAACTCGGCGCGCACCCGGTCGCGCAACGCGCTGGAGAACGCGTAGATGCACTCCTCGAGGCGCTCGGGCGGGATCTCCTCGCCGGTGCGGTAGGCCTGCATCCGGTCGGCAAGTGGACCGCTTCCGCCGAGCGCCTCGTCGAGCTTGCGGTGGGCCTCGCGGTACCTGTCGGGGTCACCCTTGACGATGTCGACGTCGAAGTAGTCGTGCACCTCCTGCACGAAGCCGACGTCCTCGCCCGCGAACTTGCGTCCCGCGCATGCGAGCGCCCGCAGGTGGGCCGCGAGGTAGTCCGACCGCTGCGCGCCAAGACCGTCGGCACCGGGCAGTTCGGCGATCAGCCGTTCCGCCTGCCTGGCGAGATCGGCCGGGTCCGGCGGCGGCTCTGCCCGCACCTCGGCGCGCAGCGCGGGGTCACCGGTGAACGAGTCGACGTAACCCTCTTCGATGCGGTCGAACCTGAGCCCGAGGAGCAGATACTCGCGAATCAAGGTGTCTGAGGCCATACCGGAGTCCATACCCACAACCGTAAATGCAAGACTAAGCGCATGGCGCGGACGAGCGAGCCGAGTCCGTACGTCGAGTTCGACCGGAGTCAATGGCGTTCGCTGCGTATGTCGACGCCCTTGAAACTCACCGAGGACGAACTCCTCGGCCTCCGCGGTCTCGGTGAACAACTCGACCTTCTCGAGGTCGAAGAGGTCTATCTCCCGCTGGCGAGGTTGATCCATCTCCAGGTAGCTGCGCGGCAGGCGTTGTTCGCGACGACGGCCCAGTTCCTCGGCGAACCGCAACAGAACCCCGACCGGCCGGTGCCCTTCGTCATCGGAGTGGCGGGCAGCGTCGCGGTCGGCAAGTCGACCACCGCACGCGTGCTGCAGGCGCTGCTGGCCCGCTGGGAACACCACCCTCGGGTCGACCTCGTCACCACCGACGGCTTCCTCTACCCGAACGCCGAGCTATTGCGGCGAAACCTGATGCACCGCAAGGGTTTCCCCGAAAGCTACGACCGACGGGCGTTGATGCGATTCGTCACGGCGGTCAAGTCCGGCTCCGACCAGGTGAGCGCACCGGTGTACAGCCACCTGCTGTACGACATCGTCCCCAGCGAGATGTTGGAGATCAAGCACCCCGACATCCTCATCCTCGAGGGTCTCAACGTGCTGCAGACCGGGCCTGCGCTGATGGTGTCCGATCTGTTCGACTTCTCCGTCTACGTCGACGCGCGCATCGAGGACATCGAGGGCTGGTACGTCTCGCGCTTCCTGGCGATGCGCGCAGGCGCCTTCGCCGACCCGCAATCACACTTCCACCACTACTCCACGTTGACCGACGAGCAGGCCGTCTTCGCCGCCCGCGACATCTGGCATTCGATCAACCGTCCCAACCTCATCGAGAACATCCTGCCAACGCGACCCCGCGCGACGTTGGTGCTGCGCAAGGACGCCGACCACTCGATCAATCGGTTACGCCTGCGCAAGCTCTAGCCGCGCATCCGGCGCACCCCGACGTACTGCAAGTCGGCCATCACCAGCGTGTAGACGCCACTGCCCAGGGTGAGCGCGACGCCCATCGTGGTCAGCGACACGACGCCCGCAAGGACCACCGCAATCGCCGCCGCCGTGTAGACGACGTTTGCGACCATCACGCCGATGCCCGCACCACGCACCGATGCCAGCCGCGATAGCCCGAACACCACCGCGCCGTAGACGACGAAGAAGGCGGCCATCGAGTACTCGATCGCGGGTGTCGTTCCGGACAACTCGGCGAGCCACGGCGCGACCGCGAGCCCCACGATGCCGACGAGTCCGGTGAGCACGGCGTCCAGACGCATCGCGAAGCGCAGGAACGCGTCCTTGGTGGCGGGCGCAGTGATTGTGGTCATGGATCTTCCCTTCGACTTGGTTTCTGGGTTGTTGCGGGACCGGTGCGGGGCCGCACGCCGTGACCTCTCGCGGGCACGGCCTCGCACCGGTTTTCACGGAGCTACGCCAGCCGGCGCACTCCGAGGTACTGGACGTACGCCAGGCCGAGCGTGGCCGCGACGGTGCCGAGCATCATCACGACGCCCGCGGAGGTCAGCGGCAGCATCCCCGCCGCCAGGACGCCGACCGCCGCAACCGCGAAGGTCACGTTGGCGACGACGATGCCGATCCCGACCGTGCGGACGAAGGGCACGGCGGCCATGACGTACAGCCCCACGCCGTAGGCCACCAGCGCGGCGCCCGCGATCCACTCGGAGACGGCCGACAGACCCGACAGTCGGGAGAGCGGATCGGCGGCCATCGCGACGAGCAAGCCGAGGCCCGCGCACGCCGTGGCGTCGACGCGGATCGCGAAGCGCAGGAGTGAGTCCGAACTGTCGTACAGCGGGCGGGTGGTGACGGTGGCGGTCATGGCTGGCTCCTCGTCGTTGGGGAGGTGGGCACCACCAACGATGCTCAGCGGCCGCTGCCAGATCGACGCACAATGCTGCCAAGCACTGCCAAGCGCAGGTCAGACCTCTACGACGAGGCGGACACCGGGGTGCCGCGAAGGTCCGCCGCTATCACGCGCGCCGCTGCGTTCTGCCAGTTGTGCAGCGAGCGCTGCGGCACCTCGGTGACGAACCACTGCCAGGCCTGGCGCGCGACGGGGTCGAGTCCCGCCGCGGTCGCGTTCTGGGCATACGCCCGCACCCCGGCCACGTACGGGAAGTACAGCGAGTTGTAGTGGCGCCACTGCTCGGTGGTGCCGAAGTCGCCGCCGTCGCGCGGCTTGAGGGCGGCGATGCGGTCGGCGAGCAATGCCCGAAGTTCGTTGGCGCGCTCAAGGGGCTGATCGGGTGCGCCGCGTCGGGCCAACCGCTCGTCGAGAATCGGCAGCGCCGTCAGCGGGCTCGCGACCAGCTTGGACAGGTCCCCGTAGTGCCCGAGCGCGCGACGGGTGAGTCGGATGAACGTCTCGTCGTCGACGCCGTCGAGTGGACTCTCCGACCGCAGTGGCAGCGCGGCCTCCGTGCGACGCAACTCGGCGCGGTCGGCGCGCAGCCGGGGGGATCTGGAGAACGCCAATCGATCCAGCAGACCCGCGAGCGGGTCGGCCATGACATTGATCCCGATCGCCACGGCGAGGGTGGTGAACAGCAGTACCGACAGCGCCGCGTTCTCGTCGGTGACGGCCATGCCGACGAGCACCTGCCCGCCGAACAGCACAGCGACGACGACGCTGCCGCTGAACGACCGCAGCATGTCGGCCCGTAACGCCTGGCCCTCATCGAACGCGTCCCACAGCGCGACCGCGACGCCGAGCAGCAGAACGTCGAACCCGGTGGACGCCAGCGCAAGCCAGCTGGGGACCAACCCCAACGGAATGATCAGAATCGCGTTGCCGAGCGCGAAGAACAGCGTCGCGACGACGGCCACGCCGGTCACCGAGCGTGGTCTGCGGCCAGCGGTCAGCGCCTTCACCATCGCGCCGAGGGTGGCAAACGAGATCACCGCGAACATCACCCAGTGACCAAGGCGCAGTGGACCGTTGACCCCGCCGGCCATCGCGGCGCCCGCCAGGGCGAGCCCGGCGACCACAGCCACCGCGAGCAACTCCGCCGCCCGGCCGCGCCACGTGTCGCTGGGCCGCGACAGTTCGAGCAACACCGCACACCACGCAATTCCGGGCACCACGACGAGGTAGACCTCGACGTGGCTCAGCGCGTCATGCGCCCCACTCGACAGGCGGACCGCGTCGAGGGCAACGACGACGGCGAAGCTCGTCAGTCCGATTGCGGCGAGCACGAGCACCGGCTTGCGAGGGTCGCGGGCCAGCAGATACAGCCCGAGCCACCAGCTCAGGGCGAACACCACTGCGGACAGCGCAGCCACGTGCTCAGTCTTTCATGCGAACCGGCCGTGCCGAGGAAGGTCAGCGACCGTATCGGCGGTGCCGCAGGGTGTAGTCGCGCAAGGCGCGCATGAAGTCGACGCGACGAAACGCCGGCCAGTGCGCCTCGGTGAACCACATCTCCGAATAGGCGCTCTGCCACAGCAGGAATCCCGACAGCCGCTGCTCCCCCGACGTCCTGATGACGAGGTCGGGATCGGGTTGCCCCGAGGTGTACAGATTTTCGGAGATGGCCTCGACGGTGACCGACTCGATCAACTGCTCGGCCGTCGCGCCGTTGGCGACTTCCTTGCTCAACAGGGCACGCACCGCGTCGGCGATCTCCTGCCGCCCGCCATAGCCGACGGCGACGTTGACGTGGAAGGCGCCCTTGCGTGCGCCAACGGCGCTGTCGACGGCGTCGCGCAGCCGCCGGGCAGGCTCCTCGCCGAGCAACTCGAGGTCGCCGACCGTGCGGACGCTCCACTGGTTCACCGGAGCGCAGATCTCCTCGACGACGTCGGTGATGATGTCGATGAGCGACGCCAACTCGGTGGGGTCGCGTTGCAGGTTCTCGGTCGAGAGCAGGTAGACCGTCGCCATCTCGACACCGGCTTCCTGTGCCCAGCGCAACATTTCGGCGATCTTTGCTGCGCCCATCCGGTAGCCGTAACTGACGTCGTCGTGACCTTCGTCACGGGCCCAGCGCCGGTTGCCGTCGCACAGCACCGCGATGTGTCGCGGCAGTTGAGATTTGGCCTGCGCCAGCTCCTGACGAAGCCGCATCTCGTAGAGCCGGTAGGCCGGTTCCTTGAGCCGCGGGGGAATGATCTCCACGAGGATCCAGACTACTGTGGACGACGGGTGGCCCCATGCCAGTTAGTGGTGCCAGTTAGTGGAGGTGACAATGGCGAGCGTCGACCGCCGCACCGATTCCGCTGACGGAGACACCATTTACGACGGCGTCGCCGACGAGGCTCAGCAGCCACCGCCACGCGTCTACGCCGAAGCCGAGGACTTCCCCGCGGCCGTCGTCGACGGGGTCGCCCAGTTCCTCGGCAGACCACGTGCCCGCGGCTGGATCCACCTTTACTCGGCGGTCGTCGCGTTCATTGCGGGTGCCGCGCTGGTGTCGGTGTCGTGGGCGCTTGAGGGCACCCGCGCCGGCCTCGCCACGCTTCTGTACACGTTGACGATCGTCGCGATGTTCGCCGTCAGCGCCACCTATCACCGGGTGACGTGGGTGTCACCGACGAAGCGCAAGTGGATGAAGCGCCTCGATCACTCGATGATCTTCCTGTTCATTGCGGGCAGCTATACCCCGTTCGCGCTGCTGGCCCTGCCGTCCAACCAGGGGATGGTCCTGTTCTGGATCGTCTGGGCCGGTGCGATCGCCGGCGTCTTCCTCAAGATGTTCTGGCCGTCGGCGCCAAGGTGGGTCGGCGTTCCGCTGTACCTCCTGCTCGGCTGGGTCGCGGCGTTCTTCATCGTGCCGATCATGCACGGCGCTGGCGTCGCGGCGCTGGTGCTCCTGATCGTCGGTGGCGCGCTCTACAGCATCGGTGGGGTGCTCTACGGGCTCAAGTGGCCCAACCCGTGGCCGACGACGTTCGGGCACCACGAGTTCTTCCACGCCTGCACGGCGGTGGCCGCGCTCTGCCATTACATCGCGATGTGGTTCGCCGTCTTCTCTGGCTAGCTCTCTCGCGATTTCGGCGCGCATACGTTCGCCCGCGAACAGTTTGCGCGCCGAAATCACCAACCGCGGAACCACCGGAGCCTCGCTGGCGTCAGATCGAACATGCTCGACGACCATGTTCGCGACAACGACGGCGTGATCACGATGGCCCAGGCCCGCAATCTCGGCGTTGGCGCACAGGCCGTCAGGCGTCGGGTCCGTTTGGGTCGGTGGCGCCGCTGCGCGCCAAGCGTCTACTTCGTCGCCGACCGCCCGTTCACCGATGCGGCGCGAATCCGGGCGGCAGTGTGGGGCCACGGCAAGCGAGCCGTTGCCAGCGGGTTGGCGGCAGCGTGGTGGCACGGAGTCACGAAGTACGCGCCCGACGTCGTTGAGGTGACGGTGCCGCGCGACAGCCATGGCCGACGCCACGACGGGTCGCGCGTGCGCCGCCGTGACTTGGCGAGTGCCGACGTCGTCGAGCGGCGCGGGTTGCGGGTCACCGCGATCGAACTCACCGTGATCGAGGCCGCGGTGCGACGAGGCGGCGGACCGAAGTTGATGGATTCGGCCCTCCAACGTCACGTCGACCTCAGATCACTGTGGGCCGCGCACCTGCGCAACAAGGGCCGCCACGGATCGCCTGCCGCACGTCGCCTGTTGCAAGCCGCTGAGGGCGGGGCGCGTTCCGAAGCGGAGCGAGTGCTGCTACGGCTAATCGAGGATGCGGGCATCGACGGCTGGAAGGCCAACTACCCCGTCGCTGGATACCGCGTCGACGTTGGCTTCCCAGGACCCAAGATTGCGCTGGAGACGGACGGTCTGGCGTTCCACAGCGATTCCGACGACTTTCACAACGACCGAGTGCGTCAAAATGCCATCACGCTGGCGGGCTGGCAGGTGCTCCGCTTCACCTGGCTGGACCTGACCGAGTACCCCGAGCGAGTCATTGCCGAGATCAAATACGCGATCTCGGCGCGTTAACCGTTCCCCCGCGAACGTTTACGCGCCGAACTCACCAAGACACTAGAGCTGGCTGACGCTCTCCGGGCTCCAGTACGACTTCATCGCCTGCACCTCGCCGGCATCGTTGAACACCATCACGTCGATCGGCTCGATGAGCGCGCCGCCGACCTTGATCCAGAACTGAAAGGCTGCCTCGTTCCCCGCCACCCGGAGCGTCACCAGCTCGGCTTCGCGTTCGAGGCCTGCGACGTTCGCGAAGAAGCCGTGGATCGCCTGGCGGCCGATGTGGATCTCCCCGCCGCCGACGGGATCCTCCACGGTGGCGTCGGACGCGAACAGGTCGGCGATCTCGTCGGCAGTGCCCTTCGAGACCAACTCGATGTAGCGGTTGACGGTCTTGGTGATCTCTTCCGCGCTCGGCATGAGCCGCACGCTACACGGCAGCACCCAACGCGGCAGCGAGTTCCCCGACGGTCGTGACCGGCAGGTCGCACACGCGGCCGCGGCACACATAGGCGGCGTCCTTGCCACCGACGCGGTCACGGCCGACGAGCAACTCCGAGGAGTCCACCGCTCCCCCGACGACGATGGCGCCGCCCGGCGCAAGCGATCTGGCGGCGGCGAGCAGTTCGGAGTCGGCGCTGTCGCAGGACACCGCGATCTGGATGGGACCGCGCACCGCCGCCTCCGCGACCGCCAACCAATGCCCACCCGACCGCGGCGCCCTGAGCAGAATCGGCGTCGCCGCGGCGAGTGCGGCGGCCGCCGTCGATGCGTACCGGTCGGCCCGCGAGGGGTCGACGAGGTGCGCCGCCAGTTGCAACGCCTCGGTGATCAGGGCCGCGCCCGACGGCGTCGCGCCATCGATCGGATCGGCTGGCCGCACCATCAGTTGCTCGGCGTCATCGGCGGTGTCGAACCATCGCCCCTCGAGGTCCGGATCGGCGAAGTGGTCGAGCGCGACGTCGAGCAGCCCGGTCGCCGACGCAAGCCACTGCCCGTCGCCCGTGACCTGCGATAGCGTCAGCAGTCCGGTGGCCAGGGCCGCGTAGTCCTCGAGGATGGCCGCGCTGTCACCGACCCGACCGCCCAGGCTGGCCCGCCGCAGCCGGCCGTCGACGAGGTGCAGGTCGAGGATGGTTCGCGCGCAAAGCGTTGCGGCGTCGAGCAATTCGGGGCGGTCCAGCGCGACGGATGCCTCGGCGAGCGCAGTGATGGCGAAACCGTTCCACGCCGTGACCACCTTGTCGTCGCGGGCCGGCTGGGGGCGATCGAGCCGGGCGGCGAGCAGACGGGTGCGGGCACGGTGAAATCGGCTCGACGAGTCGGGGTCGCCTGGCAGCTGCAGCACGGAGGCACCGTGCTCGAACGTCCCGGCCGCGGTGACACCGAATAGCGTTGCGGCCCAGTCTCCGTCGTCACCGAGCACGGCGCTCAGCTGAGGGGGCGTCCACACGTAGGTAAGCCCCTCGACGCCGTCGGTGTCGGCGTCCAGCGACGACGTGAACATGCCACCCTCGCCAAGGACGTCGACGATGAACCTCGCCGTGTCGTCGGTGACCTGCTGCGCCAAGGGATTTCCGGACCGGCGGGCCCAGTGTGCGTACGCGCGCAGCAGCAGGGCGTTGTCGTAGAGCATCTTCTCGAAGTGCGGCACCACCCAGGACGCGTCCACGCTGTAGCGGGCGAAGCCGCCTGCCAGTTGGTCGTAGATGCCGCCGCGCGCCATCGCCTCGCAAGTCCGGCCGACGGCGGCGAGTACCTCATCGGCGCCCGTGCGTTCGTAGCTGCGCAGGAGCGCCTCCAGCAGGGCCGACGGCGGGAACTTCGGCGCCCCCGTTCCGAACCCGCCGCGCTCGACGTCTTCATCGCGCAGCACGCTCGCAACGGCGTGATCGCACACCGCGGGCTCCAGCGCCGGCCCTCCGCCCGACAGCCCGCCCGCCATCGAGCGCAGCTCGCCCGTGATCTCGTCGGAAGCCTGCTCGACCTCGGTGCGACGCTGCCGCCACGCGTCGCGTACGGCCTCGAGCAGCTGCAGGAAACCCGCCTTGGGGTAGTACGTGCCGCAGAAGAACGGTCTGCCGTCCGGCGTGAGGAAGCACGTCATCGGCCAGCCGCCCTGCCCCGTCATCGCGACGGTGGCGCTCATGTAGACGGCGTCGAGGTCGGGGCGCTCCTCGCGATCCACCTTGATGCAGACGAAGCCGGCGTTCATCACGGCGGCGACCTGATCGTCGGAGAACGATTCGTGGGCCATCACGTGGCACCAGTGGCACGCGGCGTAGCCGATCGACAACAGGATCGGCACGTCGCGGGAGGCCGCCTCGGCCAACGCCTCGGGCGTCCACTGCTGCCAATGCACCGGATTGTCGGCATGCTGACGCAGGTACGGGCTGGTCGCAAGGGCGAGCGAAGCGACGGGAGATCCAGCCGCCCCTGGGGTGCTAACCCCCACCGTCTGGACGTCCGCCGTGAGCAACGCCAGGGTCGCCGGGTTGCCCCACCGTGCCGTCGTCGATCGCCTGGTCCGGTTCGGGGTTCTCGGGATCGAACGACTCTGGAAGCTTCTTGAGGTGCTTGTTCATCGACCACACCAGCGCGAACGTGCCGATCAGCAGCAATACGAGCACGACGAGGCCGAGCGGGCTGGCCTTGCCGAAGTCGGGCCCGGTGTCATTCGGGGCATCCTCGGCGAGGACACCCGCGATGAGGACCAGGGTGTGGGTCACGTGTCGATCCCCGCGAAGAGGTCGTCCTCGGGCAGCTGCACCGGAACCCGGGAGCGCGCCAGTTCATACTCCTCGGTCGGCCACAGCCGCTGCTGCCACTCCATGGGTGTGGTGAAGAAGAAGCTCGTCGGGTCGATCTGCGTGGCGTGGGCGATCAATGCCTCGTCGCGCTGCGTGAAGTACTTGGCGCACTCGACCCGGGTGGTGATCCGATTCGCCAGGACGTCGAGCTCAGGATCCCAATCCTTGAGCCACTTCTCGAACGGACCCACCTCGCCGTGCTTGGCGAACTCGTCCTGGAAGAGCTGCATCCGCTTCCGCAGGAAGCCGTGGTTGTAGTAGAGCTTGGTGACGCTCCACGGCTCGCCCGCCTCCGGGTAGAGCACGTGGTCGGCGGCCGCTTCGTAGGCGGCCATCGACACCTCGTGGCACCGGATGTGGTCGGGGTGCGGATAACCGCCGTTCTCGTCGTAGGTGGTGAGCACGTGCGGCTTGAACTCGCGGATCGCCTGGACCAGCCGTCCGGTGGACTCGGCCAGCGGCACCAGCGCGAAGCAGCCCTCCGGCAGCGGGGGCAGCGGGTCGCCCTCGGGCAGCCCTGAGTCGATGAACCCCAGCCACTGTTGCTCGACGCCGAGGATCTCGGCAGCCCGTGCCATCTCGTCGCGCCGGATCTCGTGTATCCGGCCGTGCACCTCGGGCAGGTCCATCGCGGGGTTGAGGATGTCGCCACGCTCACCGCCCGTCAGCGTCACCACCTTGACCCGGACGCCCTCGTCGGCGTATCGCGCCATCGTCGCGGCACCCTTGCTGGACTCGTCGTCGGGGTGCGCGTGCACCGCCATCAAACGCAGTTCGCTCACGTGTGCCCTACCTGATCGTTGCCTGGTCGCCGACGCCATCATCGTGACGGTTCAACCGTTTCGGTTGGTCCTATAGTTCCAGTCGCAGTAGTTCGATCCCAATCAGACCCGAATCCAGACCCACGCAGACCGTTCTAAGGCTCCAAAACATCTCATGATCGAGCGTCCAGCGGCCCGCTACGGGCGGGAACGTCTCTCCCGCGGCTCGCGCCGACGGGTGGCCATCGTCCTGTTCGTGCTGATCGTGGCGGCTGGCGTGGCCATCGCGATCGTCGGATCGCAGCGGCTGGGGGCGGGTGAGGTCAAGGGCGAGCTCAGTGGCTATCGACTTGTGGACGCCGAGACGGTGCAGGTGACGATCAGCGTCACTCGCGACGACCCGTCGCGCCCCGTCGTGTGCATCGTGCGGGCCCGTGCCCTCGACGGCAGCGAGACCGGACGACGCGAAGTGTTGGTGCCCCCGTCGCCTCGCACGACGGTGCAGGTGACGACGGTCGTGAAGTCGAGCAAGCCGCCCGTGATCGGCGACGTGTACGGCTGCGGAACCGACGTCCCCAGCTACCTGGTGGCGCCCTGAGAACTTGCTCGCTGGCAACCTTTCAACGAACGCCGAACAGCCAATACGTGAAAACGAGTCGTCGCGGCGGTGGTAGCATGGTCTGCGTACACGGTTCCTCACGGAGCCGTGTATTGCTGCTTTAACGCGCTGGTATGCGCCTGCGATCGCGGCAATCCACACATGACAGCGCGAGACCACGACAGGAGCGCGACATGACCGACACCCAGGTCACCTGGTTGACCGAAGAGGCAAACGAGCGGCTCAAGGCCGAGCTCGAGCAACTCATCGCGAATCGACCCGTCATCGCCGCAGAGATCAACGACCGTCGCGAAGAGGGCGACCTCCGCGAGAACGGCGGCTACCACGCCGCGCGTGAAGAGCAGGGCCAGCAGGAGGCGCGCATCCGTCAGCTGCAGGACTTGCTGAACAACGCAAAGGTCGGCGAGGCCCCCAAGCAGTCCGGCGTCGCGTTGCCCGGTTCCGTCGTCAAGGTCAAGTTCGCCGATGGTGATACGGAAACCTTCCTCATCGGGACGCGGCAGGAAGGCGTGACCGACGGGAAGCTCGAGGTCTACTCCCCCAAGTCCCCCCTGGGTGGCGCGGTGATCGACCACAAGGTCGGCGACACGTGCACGTACACCGTGCCCAACGGCAGCACCGTCGAGGTGGAACTGCTCAGCGCGGAGCCGTACCACACCTGATCGTCACCCGGTGATCTACGGTCCTCTGCATGGCGCAGATCGCCGAGGACTTATTCCTCCTGCTGCTCGACAACGCGTCGTCGCGACCCGCTCTCGAGCGGGCGCGCCGCGACCGGGTGTTGGCGTCCGCGGTTCTGCTGGATCTGGCGTACGCCTGCCGCATCCGGCCCGCCGTACCCGGTGACTCGGTCGAGCCGGGCAGGTTGGTCGCCTTGGCCGCCGGGGGGCCGACGGACCCCGTGGTGGAGCCTGCGTTCCAGTTGTTGGCGCGTCGAGCGCTCTCGCCGGCGCGGGCGATCTCGGCGCTCGGGCGGGGCGTCCAGGAGAACCTGACGCTGCATCTCGAGCGGCTGGGCCAGATCCGCCCGGTGCGACTGGCGTCGAATCGCTTCAGCCGCCGCTACGCATGGCCGCTGACCAACCGCGACCGCGTGACGTTGGCCAGGACGTCTCTGTTGTCGGCGTTGTTCGATCGTCGGCCACCCACGCCGGCGACGGCGGCGATCGTCACCGTCCTGCATGCGGCGGACGGTCTCGGGGCGTTGCTCAGCCTCAACGACCGTGGCTGGCGGTGGGTGCACGCGCGAGCCACCGAAATCGCCAGCGGCAGTTGGGTCGACGAATATCCAACCGCCCTGGCCGAGGTCAACCTCGCTGTCACGGCCTCGGCGCTGCGCTCAGCGCTTCCCTAGCGCCTGCTCAAGGTCACCGAGTAGATCCGCTTCGTCTTCGATGCCGACGGACAGTCGGACGAGGTCGTCCGGCACCTCGAGCTGTGAACCGGCCGTGGAGGCGTGCGTCATGGCGCCGGGGTGCTCGATCAAGGACTCGACACCGCCGAGAGACTCGGCGAGGATGAATATGTCTGTGCGAGCGCACAATTGGTGTGCCGCGTCGCGACCACCCTTGAGCCGTGCGGAGACCATGCCTCCGAAGCCACTCATCTGTCGCGCCGCCACGTCGTGATTGGGATGGCTGGGCAGGCCGGGATAGAGGACGGTGTCGACCGCCGGGTGCTCGGCGAGGAACTCCGCGACCTTGGCGGCGTTCGCGCTGTGCCGCTCCATGCGCAGCGCCAGCGTCTTCAACCCCCGCATCGTCAGATAGGCATCGAACGGGCCGGGCACCGCGCCCGCACCGTTCTGCAGAAATGCGAACGCGTCGTCGAGCGCCTCGTCGTTGGTCAGCAATGCGCCGCCGACGACGTCCGAGTGCCCCCCGATGTACTTGGTCGTCGAGTGCAGCACGATGTCAGCGCCGAGCGACAGCGGCTGCTGCAGCGCCGGGGAGGCGAAGGTGTTGTCGACGAGGACCTTCGCCCCGGCGGCCGCCGCGATGCCCGCGATGCCCGCGATGTCGGCGATCGACAGCAGCGGATTCGTTGGCGTCTCCACCCAGACCAGCTTGGTGGCCGACGTGATCGCGCCGCGGACCGCGTCGAGGTCGGACAGCGCGACCGGCGTGTGCGTGATGCCCCAGTGGGTGAACACCTTGTCGATCAGCCGAAAGGTCCCGCCGTACGCGTCGTCGGGGATGACCACGTGGTCACCGGGCCGCAGCACGGCGCGCAGCGTGCAGTCGGTGGCGGCCATGCCCGAGCTGAACGCCCGCCCGAACGTCGCGCCCTCGACGGCCGCCAGGCCCGCTTCCAGCGCCGATCGGGTCGGGTTGCCGGTGCGGGCGTATTCGAACCCGCCGCGGAGACCCCCGACGCCGTCTTGGGCGAAGGTGGAACTGGCGTAGATCGGCGCGTTGACCGCACCCGTGGCGGGGTCCGGCCGGTAGCCGGCATGGATGGCCCTTGTCGCCGGCCCGTAGGCGCGGTAGGCGTCTGCCTTGGAACGCTGCTCACTCATCGTCGATCAGGGTAACGGTGTCCGATCGATGCCAGCGCCGGTGTAGAACAAACAGCATGTCCACCACGATCGAAAGTCTTCTCGACCTCGACTCCCTGCTGACCGCGGAGGATCTCGAGCTGCGCACGATGGTCCGCCAGTTCGGCGAGCAACGGCTGCGTCCGCACGTCGCCGAATGGTTCGAGACGGGCGAGGTACCGGTGCGCGACCTCGCCGTCGAAATCGGCAAGCTGGGCCTGCTGGGCATGCATCTGGAGGGTTACGGCTGCGGCGGGTCGACGGCGACGGCGTACGGGTTGGTGTGCCAGGAGTTGGAGGCAGTGGACAGCGGCCTGCGCAGCCTGGTGTCGGTCCAGGGATCGCTGGCGATGTTCGCCATTCATCATTGGGGCAGCGAGGAGCAGCGCGAGCAGTGGCTGCCAGGGATGGCAGCGGGCGAGCTGATCGGCTGCTTCGGTCTCACCGAGCCGGACTTCGGGTCCAATCCGGGCGGTATGCGGACGACTGCGCGACGCGACGGCTCGGACTGGGTCCTGAACGGCTCGAAGATGTGGATCACCAATGCATCGGTCGCCGACGTGGCGATCGTGTGGGCGCGTGCCGACGAGGGCGTGATCGGGTTCGTGGTGCCGACGTCGACGCCCGGTTTCAGTGCTCGCGAGATGAAGCACAAGATGTCGCTGCGGGCCTCGGTCACCTCGGAGTTCAGCCTCGATGACGTCCGGCTGCCGGACGACGCGAAACTGCCTGGGGCGCGTGGACTGTCGGGGCCGCTGGCATGCCTTTCGG
The DNA here is from genome assembly GCF_040509115.1 of Mycobacterium sp. GTDB lineage: Bacteria > Actinomycetota > Actinomycetes > Mycobacteriales > Mycobacteriaceae > Mycobacterium. The sequence goes on from NZ_JBEVLO010000275.1 coordinate 18,748, forward strand.
AGGCGCGGTTCGGCATCGTGTTCGGGGCCGTTGGGGCAGCCCGCGACTGCCTGCAGGCGACGCTGGACTACGTCGCCACCCGTGAGGTGTTCGACAAGCCGCTGTCCGGCTATCAGCTGACCCAGGCCAAGATCGCCGACATGGCAGTCGAACTCGCAAAGGCACAACTCCTGGCGCTGCATCTGGGTCGACTGAAGGACGACGGGAAGATCAGACCTGAGCAGGTCAGCGTCGGCAAGCTCAACAACGTGCGCGAGGCCATCAAGATTGCGCGCCAGTGCCGAACGCTGCTGGGCGCCAACGGGATCACGCTGGAATATCCCGTGATCCGGCACGCCAACAATCTCGAGTCGGTGCTGACCTACGAGGGCACCTCGGAGGTGCACCAGCTCGTCATCGGCGAGGCGTTGACCGGCGTCAGCGCGTTTCGCTGAGATCGATTGTGCCGTAACGACGGACCGCCGGGGACGGCGCG